>JANTGL010000053.1 GCA_024762915.1 Bacteroidales bacterium
TTTGTCCTTTTTAAAATCTTCTTGTATTTGAATTTTAAATTCGGCAAGGTCTTTCAGGGCTTGTGCCTGCACGGAGCTTACTTTTTGCGTAGCGGCTCTTAATTCTTTTGCACTGTCGATACCGAGATGTTCGGTATAGCAATTTTGAATGCGTGTTTGTAAATCGGTGAAAAAGGTGTCGGTCCAGGTGCTGCGTTTCGACTGCAAAATATCTTTTTGTTCAAGGGCGTGGGCAATAATGGTTTCGCATGCGGCGAGCATATCAACATCTTTGCTTTTGTATGCTCTTTTTAGTTTTTGTTTTGACATTACGGTTTTATTTTAGTGAATAATTAAGTTTTCGGGGGCAAAAATAAATCATCGGACTCTCATGTCATGAGAGTCGGGGATTTTTTATATGTTTTACAACGTGTTATTATTTCCTTTAACAAAACCGACAATAAAATGACCTTTTTCGGTATATCGGTATGTTCGTGTTTGTTTGCAATATTGTATGGGGGCACCGGCATCTTTCATCTCATGTAATAATCGATAAATACTTGATGTGCTTTTTTGTATTTTTTCAGCTAATTCTGCGGGAGTTCCGGTACTTTCTTTACTGATGAAAGTATCAATCTTATTAAATAATTTTAAGGTTTTTTTTAAATTTTTCATAATCTCACAATTTTAATGATGAGTCCGGTCCGAAAAGTCTTTTTTGCCGCGAATACACGAATAAAAAATATTTTATAATCTGTTAATCAGAATTAAACCAAATTTGCTTTTGATATAATTTCACACATTATTGCTTTCGGAGCGGTCTCATTGATTAATATTGTTTAATTACTTTAGTCGGGAAAATCTAACCGGGGGTAAGGGCTTTTTTTTTCAACTTTTTTGAATGTTTTTTTGAATGTATTGAAAATCAATGCATAACAAACTGAAAAAAATTTGTGATTTTTAAGGGATTTTTGTCGGTTTTGTTAAAATGTTTTTCATTATTCATAAAGGAAGCTACGAGAAGAAACGGGTTTTAAAACGCAAGATTATAACTTATTGAAGGAATTATCGTAAAAAGGCTTAATTGATAAAGTTTTGTTTGATTGCTGCTATTATCATACTTATAGAATACAAAATACGGATTTTGTTTGTTATATACGTTATATACACTAAAACTTAATGTTCTTATTCCTCTTTTTACTTTCTTAACAAAATTAAGATTAATATCAGCTCTATTATAAGACGGTAACCTATATGAATTTTTCCCGTTATATAAATGAGTCGTGTGTGATAAAGTATATTGATAGGGATCAATACTTCCGTAACTGTTTGTTGCTAATGTTACAGGTTTACCGGACATATATATAAACGTACCTGATAAAGTTAGTTTTTTGCTGATAACATAATTAAATACAAGAGAAAAATCGTGTCTCCTGTCATAATTATACGGAAAACTCTGTCCATTGTTTAAATTCTCAAACAAACGTTCATTTTTGGAAATAGTATATGAAATCCAACCGTTAAGTTTACCTGTTTCTTTTTTTATTAAAAGTTCTGCTCCGTATGAAATACCTTTCCCGTTTGTTTCTGTTTTTTCCTCCCAACTGCCTTTACCTGAATAAAATGAAGCTCCATCTTTAAAATCTATCAGATTTTGCATATCTTTATAATATGCTTCAATATTTATTTTAAACAAATTCTTAAAAGCATATAATATTCCAAATGAAACTTGTTTTGATTTTTCAGGCGGAGCAATTGTAGTTGCCGGAACCCACAAATCTGTCGGAAATCCTACATTAGAGCTTGACAAAAGATGAACATTTTGTTGCATTAATACATAAGATGTTTTTAAAGCAATATTTTTATTTAATAAAACATTTAATCCAATGCGAGGTTGAACTGAAAAAAATGTTTGTTTGTCTTGTAAGCTGTATGATGATAGGTGAATTCCTATGTCTGCATTGATAATATTGAACAGTTTAAAATTATCTTTAATATAAGTATAACTTTCAAAAGCATTTACTTTTTCAGTTGTATCAGGGTATAAATTATTTGTATTTACAAAAACAGATATCCCGGGATTAAATATGTGATAAATCCCTGCTGCTCCATATTTTATAGAATGATTTTTTAAAGGATACCAATCAAAATCCTGTTTTACAATAAAATCCGTAATTCCTGAATTAAATGCAGAAGATGTTTCATACATTACTTCTGAACTATTATCGTTTTTTTTAACTCCCTGTATATCGGTATCATAAAAAAATCGTGTATATGACAAGCTCATATTACTAAACAAGTTTGGACTTACAATATGGTTCCACCTGAAATTAATCGGCAGATTTCCCCATTTTACATTAAAATCATAATTATACTTATAGGGAACATTATCTGTGTCAATCCCTGTTTCATGGCCATTAACAAACACACGGTCTCTTCCTGAATAAATACTAAAAAACACACGGTCTTTTTTACCGAATTTTTGATTAAATTTTGCATTAATATCCCAAAACGTATAACCTGCGTTTCCGGATAAATCTAAATCCAGCCAAGACAGAGGTCTGGTAATCAAATCAATGTTACAACGTCTTGCCGAAATAATAAAAGAACTTGTGTCTTTTTTTACAGGAGTTTCAAAAGAGATTTTTGAGCTTAATAAACCGATTGTAAAATTACCGTGTGTGTCTTTCATGTTCCCGTCTTTTAATCTTACATCCAACACAGATGACAGTCTCCCTCCATATTGAGCAGGGAAAGCTCCCTTTATTAATTTTACATCTTTAATTGCATTTATATCGAAAACTGAAACAAAGCCACCAATATGATTTACATAATAAAGCGGCACACCATCTAAAAGAATCAGGTTTTGATCAGGACTGCCTCCTCTGACATATAATCCGCTTGTTCCCTCGGTACCGGATTGAACCCCGGGCATTAACTGAAAAGTTCTTAATACATCTGTTTCACCACCCAAAGCAGGAATTAGCTTTATATCTTTTACGTTTATTCGAACAAAATCCGTTGTAGAATTTAGCATGTTCTCTTTGTCTGCATTAATAATTACTTCATCAATTATTGCACTGTTCACCATTGTTATATCAAGGTATTTGTCTTCGTTCATATACAATTTCAAAGATTGATTTTTAAAACCGATTGCTGATATTTGGACAATTACTGTATCATTAGCAGGAAGATTTATACTGTAAAATCCGTATGTGTTTGATACAGTAACATTTTTTCCTGTAATAATATATGCTCCTATAATTATTTCACCGTTTTCATTGTTTGAAACAACTCCGCTTAAATTATATGTTGTCTGAGAAAACAAATCGAAAATTGACAGTAAATTGAGGAAACTTATAATAATAATATATTTCATGTGTCTATTTTATTGTTTTCAAAGGTCACATAGCCTGCCTGACGGTAGTCAGGGAACACTCGCATGTGACTTTTTTTATTCTATTTATTTTATGAAACTGCATTAGTCATTACTCGTAAACTCGTGAGAACGTTTCACTTAGTTCCTTTGGGTATTAATATTTTAGAATGGGTGTTTCATGTTTCTGAAAAGAAATTGTTAATAATATTAATAAAGCCAAACATCACAAGAATAACCGGCAAAAATTCCGTAACCATTTTCGATGTTCGTAAACATTTCAATAGGGTCACTCATATTTAAAATATTGAGAAAATCAATATCACTTAATCCGTTTCCTACATTTCGGTCATTATTTTGATAGAAATAATGCCTTGTCCAAAACTTGCGGAACAGATAGTAGTTTTTGCTTGTTGTACGAAATTCAATATTCCCGTCATAATATTGTCCTGCTGCAATTGGGACTGTCAGAGAATATTCATTTCCATTAAATAATTCGTCCGAAAAGAAAAATGAAGTCGGATAAAAATCAATATCATTTTCAGCTGTTAGAACATTGTCAGGGTTAAAATTTCCATAGTTTGGGGAGTTAAAGTATTCTTTTTTATTGTTATCTGAATATCTGAATCCTATACAATCATAGTAATTATCATTATCATTATCATCTATAAATGTTATTCTTGACATTGGAATACTATCTCCCTCATTTAATATATCTTGGTCATGGTATAATTCAATATCTTCAATAGCCGCAGGAAAAGGAATCTTATCATTTGCTGTTACTGTTGCATAACCGGGTACATCAACTTCAATTCTGTATTGTACATTTATCTCAGGTTTTTGAGATGATTTATAAATGCCGTTTCTACCTGTATAATATAGATTAAATACTGTATTGTTCTCTGATACAATTTTAATGATTGCATCGTCTATATAGTTTGGTTCATTACTTGATATTTCAGTAGGCAAACATACATATACTTTAAAAATACTGTCGGGACTGAAAATACAATTTACAACAGGCAGTTTTTCAATTGTATTTGTTTTTATTTTTATTTCTTTTATGCAAGATGATAAAAGAAAAAACACCAACATTGGGTACATATATTTTAATTTCTTCATACAATTCAAAAAATATACAAACAGAGCTTTATAAATAAAAGCTCTGTTTTAAAATAAATCTATTCTGTTAATATAATATTTCCCGGGTCAAAGTAACCTTTAAAGTAAAAATCATATACATCAACCGGATGTGTAAAATACCATGAACTGCTCCAATTACCTGTTGGGTTACAATATTGATAAGTCCCGTAATTTGTATGTCCATAATTAACATTGATCGGACTTGTTCCGCCTCCTGATAAATCATTATAATGTGTTGTTCTCGGATAACCGCCATACCAATATTGTGAGATTGTATATTTATAACTCCAAGTTGCATACAGTTGTTTTACCGGTGTGTATGAACTTCTTCTTTTCCAATTACCCCAGCGTTTACGTTCAGCTTTAAGATCCGGCCAAAATTTGCTGCCCATATAATCATAATCATTTGGTCCGTATGTCCATGACCAACCACTAATGTCCATACGATATCTTTTTTTACTTGTTTCATATTTCCAATTTGAACTTTTACTCCAATTATACCCGGATATTGTTGATTTATCACTAAAATCAACAATATAGATATTACTTCCTTTATCTGTGCTTTTAGCGTTCATTAAGATTTCTTTATCCGAAACATTACCGGGCATTATTTTGATTTGTGTTGGTGTATATTGATATAAAGTATCATTAATAACCATTAATCCGTTTTCATCAGTATAAAGTGCAGCAACAGGGTCAATTGTATTCATATAAAAAGCTTCTGAACCGTCTGTATCTTTCACTTCTTTTATCAAACCCTTATTTATATATTTATTATATAAATCTGTATGTACATCCACAGGTAAGCCCAATTTACTCAACTCTTCTTTACTTAAACTTTCATCATACCCGGCGTATAGCTCATTTTCCAAAGCTATTTCCGCATCATTTATCTCATTATAAATTGAAAATATTGATTTAAAACCCAACTTTTCTTCCCATTTCCTACGCTCTGCTTCTGATAAATTAGCAAGTGAATTAACTGTTTCATTAAAAACATCTTGATTTTCAAAAACAAGTATGCCTTCTTCCGAATATATTTTTTCAGCAATTTTAGGTTTTTCTTCGTTAATCTTCACGAACTCCTTTTTCTCACAACTTTGCAAAGTAACAAACGTTACTGCTATTAATAATATTACTGTTTTTAAAAGATTTTTCTTCATTTTATTGTAAATTTGTAATTAATAAATTGTTTAATTTTCCTTATCCTGAAAAGTTTGCTGACCAAGTACGGATAAGGTTTTTTGTTTTGCGTAAGGAAAGACAAAAAATGAAACTCCCCGTTTAATTAAAACTTGTTTTAATATAAACATTCGGTATCAAGTCATATTTTTGATGTTTTCGGGTTTTGTTTGATTATATTTTTTTATCGGTGCAAATATATATTAACAAACTCTCACTATGTGAGAGTCGGGTATTATTTATGTGTTTTACAACACATTACTGTTTTCCTTTAACAAAACCGACTATAAAATGTCCTTTTTCGGTATATCGGTATGTTCGTGCTTGTTTGCAATATTGTATGGGGGCACCGGCATCTTTCATCTCATGTAATAATCGAAAAGTACTTGATGTGCTTTTTTGTATTTTCTTTGCCAACTCTGAGGGAGGTCCGGTGTGTTCCTTACAGATGAAGGTGTCAATTTCAGTAAATAATTTCATGGTTTTTAGATTTTTCATAATCTCACAATATTAAATTTTAATAATTAATATTGTTTAATTACTTTAGTCGGGAAAATCTAACCGGGGGTAAGGGCTTTTTTTTCAACTTTTTTTAATTTATTTTTGAATACGTTGAAAATCAATGTATAACAAACTGAAAAAATTTATGATTTTTATGGAATTATTGTCGGATTAATCAATTTTGAAGAATTATCAAAAAGTCATCGAATGATTTATTTAGTATCGGCAATAAATAATTTTAATAATTTCACCGTTTTATCATATATTTTACCGATGACTGTCAATAAAAACGAATTTTGTTGCATCTGAATAACACGTATTTTATTTTTGTAATTCGTAAAACTTTCTCATTTTTGAGAGTCTGAAAATTTGCATACTTATCGGATGATTTATTTAATATTCTCATCCGATGACAATCAAACAGTTATTTTTATTTCGATGAAACACTTTTATCTTTTTTTAATACTTTTATTTTCGGGTTTATTTGTGAATGCACAGAGTTTCCCCGATTCCGTTAAATGGATCAGCATTGAACAAGCCGGAAAACAGTTTCTCGAAAAACAAAAACCGGTTTTGTTTTATTTTTATAAGAATGATTGTGATTCGTGCCGGATTCAGGAACAAACAACTTTTTCAAATCCCGAAGTTGCCAATTACATTAATATATTGTTTTATCCGGTAAAAATTAATGCCGAAACCAAAGACAGTTTGAAATTTTTTGACGGTAATTATTACCAAAACTCCGGAAAGAACGGGACGATACACGATTTGGTATCTAAACTTGCCGGAACGGCAGACAGCTTTCCTGCTATGGTTTTGTTCAGCAGAAGGGCACAAGGGCAATCTTTTTTCGGCTATAAAAACCGCGATGAAATTTTCAGAATATTGATTTATTATGCCGAGGATATTGATGTATCAACCCCGTTTGAAGATTGGTATAAATATCACAAAAAGGGCTATCCGCCGGGACAAAAACAAATTATAACACGACTTAAAATTCGATGGAAAACTCTGGATGAAACATTAGAACTCAATATAAAAGAACCGCGAAAAATATTGTTAAATTTTTATAATTACAATAAAATAAGTTGTTCTTTAATGCGTACACAAACATTTAACCAACAGCAAATTGCAAATTATTTAAATGAGAAATATTACCCCGTGAGTATTGATGTTTTTTCGCAAGATACGCTTAATATAATGGGTCAGACATATATTAACGAAAATAAACCGTATAAATACCATCAATTGCCGATTGCGGCACTCGGAGGGAAAATGACTTTTCCGGCATTTATCATTCTTGACGAAAATGAAAAAGTTTTGATTAAAGTTCAAGAATACATGACACCCGAAAAATTTGAAGCTTTAATGAAATATTACGGCGATAATTTTTATAAAAAAGAAACTTTTAATACCTTTATGAAACATTTTAAATCGGGATTAAAAATTGATAACTGATTATTAATTTAAACTATTTTAGTATGAAAATAATTAAACAAATCGTTCTTGTTTCAATAATTTTATTGGCTTCCGTTAATCTTAATTTTGTAACAGCTCAAGGATTTACAAAGGGTGCAATTGTTCAATTCAAAGGTAAAGACGGTAAAATGATGAAAGGAAAATTAGTCGGTTTCCGGTCAGATCCGAATTCCGATAAACTGCTAAATTTTAATGAAGTGTATAAGGTTCAATCTAAAACAGGTGATTATTATAAAGATGTTGATGTTTTGTTTCCTGAATTTATCAAATTAAGCGGCGGAAAGGATATCGGAAATAACACTTGTGAATTTACATTTACTCGAAAAGACAATAAATCTTTTGTAGGTCGATTAAGTTGCTATTTTTTTAAAGTCGTAATTGAAGATATCGACGGTTTCGGAAGTACGACATATCGTTTAAGAGATATTACGCCGTTAAGTGTCGAATCCGCCGGTGAAAATACGGATGGTTCCGGAACTTATATTATTTGTCCGCATTGCGGTGAAAAAATTTATATTGATGTTCATAAATAATAATTTGATAATTTATTCGGAAATTGTAAATTGCAAATTAATAACTTTTAAAATTTATTTATATGAGATTTAAAATCGAACCCGATTCAATTAATTTTGATGAAATGAAATCAAAATTAGAAGCACAATTTCCTAAATATTCAGTTTGAAAGATTATTTATTCAAAACAATTCGAAAGGTCGTTCCTTTTCCGAGTTCGGAAGATTTTACGATTTTTTTATAGGATTGGTAGGATTCAATAAATTGTTTTACTGTTTCATCAAGTTTTATTGAAGGTTCTTTCTGCAATTTGTTATACTCATTCAGACAATTCCAATGATTGCAATTACTATTATTTTAGACAAAATAATCGAAAAAGCATTTTCTGACTTACCGGATTCTCCTATTTTCAATAATTTCAAACTCTTTTTTCACTTCTTGACCATTAAGTTTAAATACCAAAGAATATTTTGCTTTTTGCAAATAATATTTGCCATTATCCGCTTTATTAATACAAATAGAATGCTTAGAATTATTATTTAACTCCTGTTCAAAATTATCTTTTCGCATTTTATCAAATGTTAAATCATACACAAAATAATTTAATCCTTTATCTGCATCAAAATCTTTACTATATAAAAATAATCCATTTTCAGTATAAACTTCAAAAGTACATTTTCCGGTATTGCCGGCATATAAAACGATCTGTTTTTTAGGCTCGTACAGAGGAAACCACTTACTCCAACTTATTGCCCAATTTTGGTTAAACCGAACGCTCTCAATATCAAAGACATAAAGTTTTTTCGATAAAATATCAGAATTCAGCTGCTCCAGAGCGCTAATATCAGCTTTATATATCGACCTTCCGTGTGTGCCTGCCAGCAAATCATTTTCTCTTGTCTGAAAAGCAATATCATGCACTGCTACACGTGGCAAACTCTCTCCTGCCGACTGATATGATACACCTCTGTCTATGCTGATATAAAGTCCGTGATCAGTTCCGACATACAAAATATCTTCATTTTTGGGATCTTCTTTCACTACGTTCACAGCTTCTAAAGGCAAATTTGCCGAAATATTCTTCCATTTTTTTCCATAATTGTCTGAAACAAACACATACGGACTAAAATTATCCCAACGCAAACCGCTCAATGATACATAAACACGCCCTTCCTTGTGTGCCGACGCCCAAACACGTGTAACCCACATATTTTCGGGTAATCCTTTAGAAATATTTTCCCAATTATAACCTCCGTCTTTGCTAACATGCACCAATCCATCGTCCGAACCAACATACAGCAAACCAAAACGCAATGCTGACTCATTAATACTTGATAATGTTCCGTAGGAAACATCACCTTTTATACCGCCTTTGGTCAAATCGCCTGACAGAGTTTCCATAGTTTCACCTTTATCCAAAGAACGATGAAAATGATTTGAACCAAAATATATAATATCTTGATTATGACGCGATAACCATATAGGTGCTTGCCAATTAAAACGAAACGGTCGTTCGCCAAGTTCGTGGCGTGGCTTGATACTTTTTGTTTTGCCGCTTTCTTTATCTACACGATAATAGTTTCCAAATTGATAACCGGTATAAATTGTTTTATTATCACGCCAATCAACAGTAACCTGCATTCCGTCACCACCCATAATTGATTTATACGGATATCGGCCGGATTGATGCCAATTGGGTGAAGCTTTGTAAACAGACGGTCCTGTCCAAACTCCATTATCTTGCAAACCACCGTAAACATTGTAAGGTGTAGCCATATCCACAGCCACACTATAAAATTGACCAACATTCAAACTATTAGCATTTATCCAATTTTTACCGTTATCGTAAGTTATATTTATACCACCGTCATTTCCCAAAATTAAATGACCGTCATTTTCTTGGTCAAGCCACAATGCATGATGATCGGCATGAACATTCGACGAATTAATGCTCTTAAACGTTTTTCCGCCGTCTTCCGATGTCAGCAGCGGAACTCCCAGTATGTAAATCTTGTTCGGTTGATTTGCCGAAACTCTTATTTGTCCGAAATAATAGCCATAAGTATAAAAAATATCATCCAAATAATCATCATGTGTTCTTTGCCATGTATTTCCCTCATTATCTGAGCGATAAACCTCAATACCAATAATTGGTGTATCAAAAAGCATAGCATTTTCATCTTCAAGATAAATTTTAATATCCATAGGCATAATCTTTCCTTCAGCAACCATTTTCTTTACCGATTTAGCAGTATATTTTCTCGGAAAATTATTTTGTCGTAAAAAAGACTCTAATTTTTTTTCGTCTAATTCGGTAAACTTTTTTTCCGATATATTCGCAAAATCCTCTTTTTTTAATGTGTTTCGGATCTTCATCTCCACTTTTGGTCTAAAGTTTTGATTATCTACAACTGCATAAAGTACTTTTTTTCCATTTTTAGAAAAAACAGCTAAGCCAATTCTTCCTATTTTTTCATTTGCGGGAAAACCACTTTCGTTAGTGCTCAGTTTCACCCATGATTTTCCGCCATCTGCAGTTTTGTATATTCCCGAACCATCACCTGCTTCCTCAAAATTCCAAGCTCTACGCTTGCGATACCATGCGGCAGCATACAAATTATTAGGGTCTTCGGGGTCGATAATTAAGTCAATAGCACCGGTATTTTCATTGATAAATAACGATCTTTTCCATGTATTACCGCCATCGGAAGTAACAAAAACACCTCGTTGTTTATTTGGTGAATACAAGTGTCCTATTGCTGCCACAAAAATTGTATTCGGGTCTGTAGGATGCAGTACAATACGACCAATATGTTCTGTTTCAACAAGTCCCTTACTTTGCCAAGTTTTTCCGGTATCTGTACTCAAATAAATTCCTGTCCCATAATATGAAGAACGACTGGAATTATTTTCACCTGTTCCTATCCAAATTTTTTCGCCATTTTTCCAATCAACAGCAATATCCCCAATAGACATCACATTTTCATACTGAAATAATGGTTCAAAACTCTGTCCGTTGTTTTTTGTTCGCCACAAACCACTACTGGCAAAAGCAACATAAAAATAATTAGAATTACTCGGATTTACAGCCAAATCTACTACTCTGCCACTCATCACACTTGGCCCAATATTCTCAAACTGAATATTTTTCATCAATGATTGCTTACGTTGCTGAATTTCTTTTTGCTCCAACCGAAGTAATGCTTCCGTTTTGGTTGCTACTACAGGATTTTGTGCTAATAATGAAGTATTTAAAATACCAGCCAACAAAATAATAAAAATCTTTCTCATCTGTTTAAGTTTTGTAAATTGTTTATTTCCATCACATTATTTATTCAAAACAATTCGAAAAGTCGTTCCTTTTCCGATTTCGGAAGATTTTACGAATATTTTACCGGAATGGTAGGATTCGATAATTCGTTT
>JANTGL010000054.1 GCA_024762915.1 Bacteroidales bacterium
GCTTCTGCTGTTATTTCACACATTTTCATTAAAGCCAATTCTACTTGCAAACGTTTATTTTTGCTTACTTTATATGATAAATCTGTTTGATTTGAAATGTCTAAAGCTTTAAGTAAGAAATAAATATCCGTATTTTGAGCTTGTTGTAAATATTTTTGTTTAATATTTGAACCTACTTCGAGCAATTCAACGGTTGCAGAATCTTTACAAACCATTAAATCTCTGAAATGAGAACTTAAACCGCTGATAAAATGATGTCCGTCAAAACCGTTATTCAATATTTCGTTAAAAATCAATAAAGATTGAGAAATATTATTTTCATAAATAAAATCCGTCAGTTTAAAATAATAATCATAATCAAGAACATTGAGATTTTCAATGGTCTCTTTATAGGTAATTTTCTTACCGGAAAAACTGACAATTTGATCGAAAAATGACAAAGCATCTCTCATAGCACCGTCAGATTTCTGAGCAATGATATTCAATGCATCTTTTTCGGCATCAACACCTTCTTTATCCGCAACATAAGACAAATAATTTACGGTATCTTCAACTTTTATTCTGTTAAAATCAAAAATTTGACAACGCGATAAAATTGTCGGTAAAATTTTATGTTTTTCAGTTGTTGCCAGTACAAATATTGCATAATCAGGCGGTTCTTCCAAAGTTTTTAAAAAGGCATTAAACGCTTGTGATGACAGCATATGAACCTCATCAATTATATACACACTGTGTGTCCCTATTTGCGGAGGAATACGAACTTGCTCAATTAAATTTCGAATATCTTCAACGGAATTATTGGATGCTGCATCCAGTTCATGAATATTGTATGAACGATTCTCATTAAACGCTTTACAAGATTCACATTCGTTACAAGCTTCAAATTCATTCGTCGGATTTGAACAATTAATTGTTTTTGCAAAGATTCTGGCACATGTTGTCTTCCCCACTCCTCTCGGCCCGCAAAACAAATAAGCATGAGCCAATTGTTTTGTTTTAACGGAGTTTTTCAAAGTTGTTGTTATCGATTGCTGACCAACGACTGATTTAAAATCATGAGGGCGATATTTTCTGGCAGATACAATGAAGTTTTCCATAATTCGGTTACAAAAATATAAAAGAAATACGCAATATCCAATTTGAATTATTAACCTTTTTTAATCAATGATGTTGATTTTATTTATAAAGATTTGCAAATTAACCGGTTAATCAAAACATTAACTTTTTATGTTTAAAATTAAAATCAAAAAAACTATTTTGACAGTTAGAATTTAATTATCAAATTTGCTAATTGTCGAGCCGTTTCATAACGGCTCATTCTTTTTATTAATTCGCTGTTTGTATCATTCAAAAGGACTTCTCTTTTTTTTGAAGAATCATATATTTTATGAATAAACTCGACAGCTTCCGAAACTTCATTTTTTGCAACTGTTTTAGTATGTTTTAATTGATTTAACATCCAAGCAGATTCACCGTTTACATTTCCGAAAGATAAAATCGGGTTGCCCGTAGCCATATATTCAGCCGTTTTACCGGATATTAATATTTGACTTTGTTCAGTTTCAGGCAAGCAGCTGACTAATAAATTCGAAGATTTCATAATTCGTATTGCTTCTTCATGAGAAACATAGCCGTGATACAGAATCTTTAAACCGGGCAATTCATTTTTAAAATCCTCAAGAATGGTATCCGGAATATTTCCTGCAAAATTTAATCGAATTTCAGAGTCGGGGATTGTTTCCTTTAAAAAACCTTTAATTGATTGAATAAAAGACTTATACGGACTGTTTTGAGTAAGTAAGCCGATATAAGAAATTTCAAAAAAATCGGTTCGTTCAAACTCAATTTTATTAAATAATTCAGAATCATAACCGTTATAAATAAATTTAATTTTATCATTGATATTTTCTGATTTACCGGCCAGAAGTTCCTTCATTTTAAAACCGACGGTTAAAATTAGATCTGCTTCATCTAAAACTTTTTTTTCTAAACGTTTATCTTTACTTACGGCTCTTCGTGTTCTGATCAAATCTTTATTATAATACAAATCCGACCAAGGATCTCTGAAATCGGCCATCCATTTTAATCCGAATCTTTTTTTAAATCGTTTCCCTATCAGATGTGTAGAATGCGGCGGACCCGTTGTAAGAATCAAATCAATTTTATAATTTTTTATAATTTCCTTTGCTTTACGAAAAGCAAAAATATTCCATATCTTACGTGCATCCGGAATAAACAAACTACCTCTTATAAATTTTGAAACAAAAACAATAAAATTGCCTTTTTCCGATTTTATTTCACCTTGCGGAATCCCTTTTTTACGGTTCCCCGAAGTTAATAAGGAATATATTTTCAAAGGTTCAAAAGAAGTTGTTTTAAAAACCTTAATATTTTTAACTTCAGTATTTAATTTCTCATCAATCTGACGATATGAAGCGTATTTTTCAGAAACTGTTAAAACAACGGGTTCAAGACCGAAATCAGATAAATATTTTGCAAAATACATCCATCGCTGTACACCGGAACCTCCGCTCGGCGGCCAATAATATGTTATTATCAATACTTTTTTCATAAATGTATTTAAAACTTTTAACGATTTTGTAAAAATACATATTCAAAACTAAACAACAAGATTTTAACAATCAATCTTTTTGTTTGTTGCTTCAATTTAACTCCTTATTTTTGTATTCAATAAAAATTCCAATATGAAAACAGCAGTCATCGGATTCGGAGCAGCAGCCATCGGTTTTGTCGAAAGGATGAAAAATACGAATCATGAAATACACATTTACGAAAAAGGAAAAGATATTTACTCTTCCAGTATATCGGGCATTCGAGCTGACGGAAAGTTATTTGTGTCTAAAGAAATGGGAGGAAATATTGACATTGAATTAAATCTTCAAAAAAAAATAGTCGATTATTATATAGAAAAATCCGGAAGTGATGAATATGAAACCGGAAAATCTTTTAAAACGGAAAATTATTATAATACGTTTTACGGTCACGGTTTTTTACCCGTAAAAGCAGATTTTTATCATTTGGGAACCGATCAATTAAAAACAGTTCTTTTTAATGTATTTGAAGATTTTAAATCACATAAAAACATTCATTTTCATTTTAATAATGAAGTTCGTAATGTTGATATAAAAAATGATAAAATTCTCATAAACAACAGTGATGAATATGATTTTGTAATGGTAGGCGTAGGCAGAAGCGGACATAAATTAATCAAATCAATTATAGAAACCCACCCCGAATTAATTCTGAACAATAAAAAGCTGGATTTAGGAATTCGATATGAAGTTCCGGATCATATTGTTGCCGATTTAAATAAAGAAATGTATGAATTTAAAATAAAATACAAAAGCAGAACAGGTTATATGGTCAGGACTTTTTGCAATAATCCGTCGGGTTTTGTTGTACGTGAAAATTACGGTGATTTCGTTACCGTGAACGGACATGCAAAACTGAAAGAGAAAAGTAAAAATACGAATTTTGCCATCCTTACAACCGTTGAATTAACACAACCTTTTAATGATCCCACGGGATTCGGTTCATACATTGCAAAACTCTCAAATCTGCTTGCCGGAGAAGATAAAGTGATTTTACAAACCTATGCAAAATTTAAAAACTCCAAACGATCAAAACATCTTTACCGAGTTCAACCGACACTTTCATCAAAACAATACATTCTCGGAGATGTCAATCTCGCTTTTCCGAGACGGATTATTGAAAGCATTATTGATTTTATTGAAAATTTGGAAAAAGTAATTCCCGGAATTGCTGCCGACGATAATTTGGTTTATGCACCGGAAATTAAATTTTATTCTAATGTTTTGGATAATAATAAGTTCAAAAATTTAAAATTCGGGGGCGATTGTTCCGGATTAACACGTTCCATTATTTATGCAACCGCTCACGGTTGGATGGTTGCCGACGAAATTGTCAATAAAAAATAATACCGATTATTAAGCTGTTGTTGAAACATCATCCGATATAAATTTTTTATTATTTCGTTTTTCAACCCGTTTTGAAATTCCGATACCCACTTCATAAAGAAGGATCAAAGGCAAACTGACCAGAATTTGCGAAAAAATATCCGGCGGTGTAATTATAGCTGATAAAGCAAGTATAACAACCAAAGAGTGTTTTCGATATTTTTTTAAGAATTTTGGTGTTACCAATCCGATTTTGCTTAAAAAGAAAATCAAAATCGGTAATTCAAAAACCACGGCTGAAGCTAAAACAACTGATGTAAACGTTTGAATGTAAGAATTTAAGTTAATTTTATTTACAACCTCGTGACTGACATTGTAAGTTCCCAAAAAATTCATTGACAAAGGGACAATTATATAATATCCGAATAAAGCACCGAGTGAAAATAATACGGAAGCAAAAAAAACAGCACCTCTGCTGTGTTTAATTTCTTTTTTTTTCAAAGCCGGTTTCAGAAAAAGCCAAAACTCATTAAAAACAAAGGGAAAAGCAATAACCAATCCGACAATTAAGGAGACCGTGATATGGGTCATAAATTGACCGGTCATTTTAATATTTATAATACTGAACGGTGTTTGATTAATACAAATTGATTTTAATCCTAAAAATTCGCCCAAACTGCACATCGTTCTGTTGGTAATAAAATCAGGTGTTTTTGGCGCAAGCAGAACTTCATTAAAAATAAAATTCTTAAAAAAAAATGCTGCAAATGCCAGTATTATGATATATAAAATTGAACGTATTAAGTGTTTTCGTAAAGATTCTAAATGTTCTAAAAATGACATTTCATTCGGTTTCTTCTTTCCCATTATTTATCTGTTTTTTAAAATATCAATTGCTCATTTTCAATTATTAATTATTTATACAAATCCTTCTTTTAACATATCATGAATATGGATAATTCCCAAATAGTTTCCGCTTTTACAAACAACCAATGATGTTATGTTATGGCTTCTCATTAATTCAAAAGCATCAATAGCAAAAGCTTCAGGACTTATTTTTATCGGATTAACACTCATAATATCCTTTGCAACAATATCTTCCAACGAATTTGTTTTTACCAACATCCGCCTTAAATCACCATCGGTAATAATTCCTGCCAATTGATTATTTTCATTTAATACTGCCGTTGCCCCTAGTCTTTTTTCCGAAATTTCAATTATTACATCTTTTAGTTTTGCATCAACATTTACTTTGGGAATCTCATTCATTCCGTACAAATCATCAACTCTCAAGTACAACCGCTTTCCCAAAGAACCTCCGGGATGATATTTTGCAAAATCTCTGTCAGAAAAATTCCGAGCATCTAATAAGCTGACAGCCAATGCGTCACCCATAACCAATTGAGCCGTTGTACTGGAAGTCGGGACTAAATTATTGGGACAGGCTTCCGATTCAACCGTTGTTTTAATCACATAATCCGCTTGTTTTGCAAGATAAGAATCCGTATTTGAAACAAAAGCAATTAACGAATTTCCGAAACTTTTAATATAAGGTACCAAAACTTTTATTTCCGGAGTATTTCCGCTTTTGGATAAACAAATAACAACATCATCGGGTCGGATAATCCCCAAATCACCGTGAATAGCATCAGCGGCATGCATAAATACCGAAGGTGTTCCGGTTGAGTTTAAAGTCGCCGTTATTTTCTCTGCAATAATAGCACTTTTACCGATTCCGGTAATAATGACCCTTCCTTTACTTTCATGAATAAGCTTGACACATTCGGCAAAAGTTTCATCAATAAAATTCGTTAAATTTGAAACAGATTCAGATTCTTTCCGTATAACTTCGAGTCCCGTTTTAATAATTTGCTGAAAATTTTTCACAATTTTTTATTTATTTTTTTGCAAAATTAGTTTTTTGTCTAATTTTATTTTTAATTTAGCTACAAATATATTCAAATAAATTACAAACAATATTAAAAACTCCGGGAAACAGAGAATAAAAAATGGATGTTAAAAATTTAAATTTAAGTAAAATACTTCAAAAAAATTTCGGCTTTGATACTTATAAAGGAGAGCAAGAAGAAATCATTACGAATGTATTGAACGGAAAGGATTCTTTTGTATTAATGCCGACCGGCGGAGGTAAATCTTTAACTTATCAGCTTCCTTCACTAATTGTTGAAGGAACTGCAATTGTTATTTCTCCGCTTATTGCACTAATGAAAAATCAAGTGGATGCCATGCGCGGTTACAATAAAGACGATGCCATAGCACATTTTATGAATTCGTCCTTAAATAAGACACAACTCAAACAAGTACGAGAAGATGTTAAAAACGGAAGAACAAAATTATTATATGTTGCTCCCGAATCTCTTACAAAAGAAGAAAATACAGAATTTTTAAAATCTGTTAAAATATCTTTCTATGCGATTGACGAAGCCCATTGTATTTCAGAATGGGGACACGATTTCAGACCGGAATATCGAAAAATAAGACCGATTATTGACGAAATAGGAAGAGCTCCGATAATTGCTCTCACAGCAACGGCAACGCCTAAAGTTCAACACGACATTCTTAAAAATTTAGACATTTTAGATGCAACTGTTTTTAAAGCATCATTTTTCCGGTCTAACTTATATTATGAAGTACGACCTAAAGTAAAACCGGAAAAACAAATTATTAAATTTATTAAACAAAATAAAGGGAAATCGGGTATTATTTATTGTTTAAGCAGAAAAAAAGTAGAAGAATTGGCTGAAGTCTTGCAAGTAAATGATATAAAAGCACTTGCATATCATGCAGGAATGGATTCAAAAACACGTTCATTGCATCAGGATATGTTTTTGATGGAAGAAGTAGATGTCATTGTTGCAACCATTGCATTCGGAATGGGTATTGACAAACCGGATGTTCGTTTTGTAATTCATTACGATATTCCTAAAAGTTTAGAAGGTTATTATCAAGAAACAGGAAGAGCAGGAAGAGACGGCGGAGAAGGAAAATGCATCACTTTTTACAGTTATAAAGACATTCAAAAGCTTGAAAAATTTATGCAGGGAAAACCGGTTGCCGAACAGGAAATCGGAAAACAACTTTTACTTGAAACAATTGCTTATGCCGAAACCTCTGTATGTCGTCCGAAAATTTTGCTGAATTATTTCGGAGAAAAACTTAAAGACGATTGCGGAAATTGTGACAATTGCTTAAATCCGAAAAAGAAATTTGAAGGGAAAGAATATTTATTACAATTTTTGGAAGCAGTTAACGAATTAAACGAACAATATAAAAGCGACCATATTGCTAATATTCTTGCCGGAAATGCAACTTCAGCAATAAAGTCATTCAAACATGACGAATCCGAGCTTTTCGGTTCCGGTGATGAAAAAGATGTTAAATTTTGGGAATCTATTGCAAGACAGGAGCTTATCAATTATTTCTTGGAAAAAGACATTGATCAATACGGTATTTTAAAACTCACGGATAAAGGCAGAGAATTTTTAAAAAAACCCTATCCTATTGAAATTACTGAAGCTCATCGATATGAAGATGAAGATGACGGTGATGATATTCAACTCAAACAAGGAAACGGAAGCGGTGCAGGTGATGAAACCCTGTTCAAAATGCTTAAAGGATTAAGAAAAGATTTGTCCAAAAAAATGGAAGTTCCGCCCTATGTTATCTTTCAGGACCCGTCTTTGGAAGATATGGCTACAAGGTATCCCGTAACGCTTGAAGAATTGACGTCCATTCAAGGTGTCGGTCGAGGAAAAGCGGACAAATACGGAAAAGAATTTGTGAAACTTATAGCTGAATATGTCAAGGAATTTAACATTGATCGACCGCAGGATTTAATTGTAAAATCAGTCGTGAAAAAATCAGGTGCCAAAGTTTATATCATTCAAAATATTGACAGAAAAGTTAATTTAGCGGATATTGCAAGCTCTAAAGGATTCAGTATGATTGAATTAATAACTGAAATTGAAGCTATTATTAATTCCGGGACTAAATTAAATATTGATTATTACATTGATTTAACGATTGATGAAGAAAATTTGGATGAAATATATGATTATTTTTCCGAATCCGAAACCGATTCAATTCAAGATGCATTAAATGAACTCGGTGAAGATAATTTTACGGAAGAAGAAATTCGCTTGGTTCGAATAAAATTTATGTCGGAAATGGCTAATTAACGACTTTCTGTTAAATCGTAAAGTAATTGAACTTACTAGATTTTATTGGGAATAAATAGCTTATTTTTATGAGTTTTTATATAGGACTCTGTTCGGATTTTAATTATTTTTTATCAAATAACTATTGATTATAAACAATTCATCAGATAACTTTCCGGAAAATTGTTACATTTTTTTATATTTCCGCATATTCGAAGATTAAAGCTAAAATACTGATAGTCATCTTATCACTATTTTAATGTGAGTGAATTTGATTTGCATTTAATGCTATATTTATCAACAAAATGATACGATGACTTGCAGATTTAAGATATTTTGCAAAGTTTTTTTAATTTCAGCAAAAATATTAAATGACATATTTTCTGAAAAAATACATATTATTTATCAACTTAATATTGTTTTCCGCTACTGTTTTTTCCCAAACAAAAATAAGAGGCGAAATCATTGATTTCGAAACAACCGAAGGAATTCCTTTTGCAAGTATCAATTTTTCCGAAACGAATATCGGTTGTGTCTCCGATTATGAAGGGCATTTTTTTATTAAATCAAAAATGCCTTCAAAACAACTCATTATCAGTTGTATCGGATATTTAAACGATACCGTTAAAATTAAACCGAATGCTTATCAAGAAATACGTATTTTGCTGAAACCCGATTTATACTCAATCGGAGAAGTTGTCGTAAAACCCGGAAAAAACCCGGCCCTTCAATTAATAAAAAAAGCAATCCGTAATAAAAAGAATAATAATATCAATAAATTAAAAACCTACAGTTACGAACAATATACAAAACTGGAAATTGACCTGAATAACTTTAATGAAGACATAAAAAATGAAAAATTTCTGAAAAATTTCAATTTTGCTTTTGCAGGAACCGATACATCTGAAGCAACAGGTAAAAAATATTTACCTTTAATTCTTTCGGAAACTGTATCCGATTATTATTTTCAGAATTTTCCGCGTCATCGAAAAGAGCATATTAAAGCAACCCGTATTTCCGGAGTTGAAAACATCAGTGTTAGCCAATTTACCGGTCAAATGTATGTTGATTTTAATTTTTATAAAAGTTATATTCGCATTATTGATAAAGAATTTGTCAGTCCGCTGTCCTTATCGGGACCTGCTGTTTACGACTATTTTTTAATTGACACGGCACTGATTGACAATTCATTATGCTATCATCTGACATTTAAACCCAAACGCACACACGAATATACCTTTCAAGGAGATATGTGGATTGCCGATACAAGTTTTGCCCTGAAACGCATTGATGCAAATATGTCGAGAACGGCAAATATGGATTTTGTTTCCGATTTTTATGTCCGAAAAAATTATGAAAAAATCGATAATACATTTTTCTTTCCCGCAGAAGAAGAATTTTTTATCGATTTTAATATTTCCAAAGTTACGGCAGGATTTTTCGGAAGAAAATATACATCAAGAAAAAACATTAAACTAAATCCCGATTTCCCGAAAAACTTTTTCCCGCTTTCCGAATTTCGAGATATTGAAGTTGACGACAAAGCCGCATCTTATGATTCTGCTGAATGGAACATGCTCAGACATACAGAATTAACACAAAAAGAACAACAAATTTACCGGATGGTTGATTCTGTTAAACAGCAACCGACTTTCAGGAAACTTGAAAATTTTGTGTATTTAATCGGAACGGGTTATTTAAAAAGAAAATACATTGAGCTCGGTCCGTATTATAAAGTTTTCAGCAGAAATGCACTTGAAGGCAACCGTTTTCGATTGGGTTTTCGCACAAGCAATAATTTCAGCAAAATAATTGAGCTTAACGGCTATTCCGCATTCGGAACAAAGGATATGAAACTTAAATACGGCATCGGTACAAAACTCAAAATTGCCCGTGAACCTTGGACACTTGTCCGTATCAATTTCAGTGACGATTTAATACAACTCGGTGCAAATCTCGGTGATTTCGGTTCCGATAACATCTTTTCGGTTTCCGGAAAGAATGACAAATTACTGCATATTCAAAATTTTGAAACCGGTATTGAACGTGATATCTTTAAAAGTTTAACGGCAAGTGTTTTCTATACACACAAAAGAATTATGCCGACCGACAGCATTCATTTTTATGATATGTCAGGCAATCTCGTTTCCGAAATTTATGCTTCCGAAATAACTTTAAGTGCACATTTCGGCATTAACGAAGAATATATTTCATCCGTTTTTAATCGCCAATCGTTCGGCTCGTTGTATCCGATTATTGAAATTCAATATACATACGGTATGCCTGATATTTGGAAAAGCAATTATCAATATCAAAAATTGACAATCGGCTTAAAACATTTTATCAGCTACGGATTTTTCGGAAAAACAGTTTACTATGTCGAAGCCGGAAAAATATTCGGAACAGTTCCTTTTCCGCTCTTAAAATTACATGAAGGCAGCACCGGAATTGCCTATAATATGCGTTCATTTAATTTAATGAATTATTACGAATTTGCAAGTGACGAATATATCGGTTTTTTTGCAGAGCATCATTTCAACGGTCTGGTATTAAATAAAATCCCATTGCTCAGACGATTAAAATTTCGGGAAGTCATATACGCCAAAGGCGTTTGGGGAAATTTAAAAGATACCAATAGAGCAGTTTTACAATTTCCGAATATAATGTCGGATGTTAAAATTCCGTATATTGAAGTCGGATTAGGTCTTGAAAATATCTTGAATTTTTTAAGCATCAACTATTTTCGTCGCGTCACACATATTCACAAACCCGGTATTCGTAAAAACGGGATTTTCTTGGGTTTTCATGTGAATTTTTAACGGTTTGAATATAGTTCGTTTGGCATTTTAACACACCATATTTTAAATTTATTATTTAGTACTATGCCAAATGCACTATAATTTTTTGTTGTGCTTTCATTGGTCATTTTAGTTAATAATTAATTTTCCTCTTGCAATCTCTCCTGTTTTAGCTCTTACTTTCACAAAGCATAGTCCAGTTATTAGATTGTGTCTTTTTAATAAATAATAATTCTTAAAAATTCCATTACTTATCCATACAGTTTTCCACTACTTCCATAAATTGTTATTGTTTTTTCGTTTTGTGGATTAATATTTTGAAATTCTATTGTTGTATAATTTAACATTAGATTTGGATAAAATCTAATTTAATTTTCCAGAATCATATTCCAATATAGATGTCACGCAAGAAATAAAAGATTTAAACAAGTGTCATTTTGTACACTACTCTTAATCTGAATAATTAATGATATGATTATAAATAAAATATATTCCATTTTTTCAAATATAGTTGTCTAAAAAAGTTTCAATTCAACCTTATAATCACTACGTAATCCTGACTTAATATACTTATCAATCTCATAAACTAAATGTTCATCAAAAAAATCTTTTGGCATTTTTTCATATATCTGAAAGAATTTTAAAACAATGTAATTTAAATACACCGCAGGAATATGT
>JANTGL010000055.1 GCA_024762915.1 Bacteroidales bacterium
GTTTAACAGGGAAGAATTTGTTTTGGAAAATCAAAGCAGCAAAACGCCTAATATTGAAGAAGAATTGGCATCCTCGGAAGTTCAAAAAAAGATTGACCGATGCTTAAATTCTTTAAATCCGAAAGTGAAACGGATTTTTGAAATGAGCCGTTATGAAGATAAAAAATACAAAGAAATTGCCGAAGAAATGAATTTGTCGATAAAAACGGTGGAAACGCATATGTCAACGGCATTAAAAGCTTTAAGAGAAAATTTGAAAGAGTATTTAACGGTGCTTTTATTATTGATTTTGAATAATTAAAAATGAATAACAAAAACAACAGAAATAAAATAATGTTACCTGATGGTATCATTGCAAATAAGATTTATCTTATTCGAAATAAGAAAGTCATGTTAGACAATGATTTAGCCGAACTTTACGGTGTTGAAACAAGAAGATTAAATGAACAAGTCAAAAGAAATATAAAACGTTTCCCCGAAGATTTTATGTTTCAGTTATCAGAGCCGGAGTTTAAAAACTTGAAATCGCAATTTGCGATATCAAGTTGGGGCGGAAGAAGAACCAAAAATAATCAGGACAAAAGATGTTTAAAATATTGAATATTATAAAGCTTAAAAATTAATGTATAAGGTAATGATAAATCTAAATATTAAGAAGAAAAATTAAAATGTTATTAATACAAAATATCATACCTATAGTAATATATTTTATTATGCCATTATTAGGGTTAATATTATATGTTTTTATGATAAGAAAAATGGAAAATGCAAATTTAGAATATACTCCCAAAGGTGAATATTTTGCAATTTTTTTTGTGTACGGAGGTATTTTAATTATTCTGTTAACGGAATTCTTTTGGAAATGGTCCGGTTTAGCATCATTAGGTGCATTTTTTTTAATTTCAATAGCTCCTATAATATTAGGAATAATAGCATTCAGTTTATATAAAAAAAGAATGAAATCTAAGTATAATTTATGGGCTTTTAGATTAAGCTTTTTTTATGAATTGATTGTATCAGCAGTAATAATATTCATTATAATTAATTTAATAAATAAATAATCAAAATCAATCAGGGTAAAACCAAAATCAAGTGTAATAAAGGCAGAAAACAAAGAATGCAAAACAATAACGAACATATCAATTTAATAATCAAGGTGATTTCCGGAGATGCCGGTGCCGATGAGCAAAAAATGCTTAACATTTGGCTTTCGGAAGATGCAAGTCATCAACAATTGTTTGATGATTACAAAAAGATATGGTCTTTATCACACAAAGAAATTATTCCCGAAATTGAAAATATTGATGTTGACGCCGAATGGAATAAATTTACCGAAGAAGTTGATTTTAAAGAAGAAAAGTTTTCAATAAAACCTAAAAAACGAAATCCTTTTTTCAGAATTGCAGCTGTTATTCTTGTTTTTATTTCGCTGGGAATTGCCGGAATGTTTGTTTTTAATAACAATGAGCAAAAAATTGTTGCAAGTAACGAAATCAAAGAAGCAAAATTACCTGACAATACTGAAATTACCGTAAATAAAAATTCCGAAATAATTTTTGATAAAAACTTTAATAAAAAAGAACGAAAAGTCAAGCTGAAAGGTGAAGCATTTTTTAAAGTTGCAAAAAATAAAGAAAAACCGTTTATCGTTAAAACCGAAAGTTTTTATACCGAAGTTTTGGGAACGCAATTTTACGTTAATTCCGATTTTAACAATCGCCAAGTGTTTGTGAAAGAAGGTACGGTTGCCGTGTATCAATATGAAGATAAGCACGATAAAGTCGTTTTACATGCCGGCGATAAAGCCGTTTTTAATAAGAAGGAAAATAAATTTCTGAAAATTGAAAATGCGGATGAAAATTATATATCGTGGAAAACTAAGATATTTAATTTCAATGACAAAACATTAAAGGATGTTACCGGAGAACTTGAAAATGTTTATGACGTGAAATTTGAATTTACAAATCCGGAATTGAAAAAATGCAGAATTTCAGTAGGATTCAAAAATCAATCAATCGAAGAAATTATAAATGTTCTTCAAGCTACTTTTGAGACTTTAACTTTTCGTAAAAAAGGGGACAAAATAATTGTAGGCGGGAAAACTTGTAAATAAAACGAAATGAAAAAAAGTTTAATTTTTATTGTTACTTTTTTTATGTTTCTGTCTGCATTCGGACAAGATCAAAACATTTCAGAAGGAAATATATTTGACGGTGAACCGAACATAGCGATTAATCCGGTAAATACTCAACATTTGGTTGTTGCATGGATGGGCTATTTTCCTCTAACAAAAATTTTTATAAAAACAAAAGTCAGTTTTGACGGGGGGCAAACTTGGAGTTCATTAAATTATGTTCCGCATACAAATGCCACATACGGAAGTGCCGACGTTTCACTTGCTTTTGACAATTCCGGGAATGTGTTTTTGTCATTTATTGATTTTGATAAAGATACACAAGAAGGTGCCGTATTTGTAACTAAATCAACTGACGGCGGTTTAACATGGGGAAATCCGACAGAAGTTATCAATGCAAATGCCGACACACAAAAACCGGTTGACCGACCTTGGATTAGTATTGATAATTCCGGCGGAACTTATGACGGAACAATTTATGTAACATCAATGCCTCCCAAAGTATTCGGTTATTTGCCTCCTCCGTATCACCCTTATTTTATTAAATCGACAGACGGCGGACAAAATTTTGAATCTTGGCGCTATTTGGATACGGTGAATTGGCTTGCCGGAAATATTATTCCTCAACCGATGCCAACAAATTGTGTATCTTCGGACGGAACTTTTTATGCCGTATATCCGAGTTATGTATATTCGCAAAATCCTTTGGCACAATTTATAATTGCTTCTTCTGAAGATGCAGGTAACAGTTTCTTATATCATACTGTTTTTTCGTCATCCGAAAGCGTTACAGATACACTTGTTAAAGCCGGTTATTTACTTCGTTCCGATCCGTCAGATGCACAGCATTTGGCATTCCTTTATTTAAGTATTACATTTGGTGACATCGATGTTTTTATGCGAGAAACTTATGATAAAGGTATGACTTGGTCAGATGAAATTCGCTTGAATGATGACCCGGTCGGGAATAATAAAATTCAAGATTTACTTTGGGCAGATTTTGATACTGACGGTGATTTAATCGCTACTTGGCGCGACAGAAGAAACGGCAACGACATAACATACACAACGGCTTCCGAAATTTGGGGTACTTTCAGAAAAAACGGACAATCGAGTTTTTCCGACAATTTTAAAATCGGCGATACACTTGTTCCATATGATACCATTTTAGCTTATGCCGGAAATGATTTTATGTGCACAAAACTTGTAAACGACACCTTAAATGCTGTATGGGGAGATACGCGTGACGGAAAATTAAATATTTGGTTTAAGCAACTTGCCGTTGACGGCACATTATTGAATATTAAAAAAATAAGTTCGGAAGATATTCCGAAAAATGAAATTTATCCGAACCCTTTTACTTCCGTGATTAATATTAAAACCAAGGATGTCAAAAAGATTGTAATCTATAATCAAAAAGGGAAACAAGTTTTTGCAACTCAAAATCAATTAAAAAAGATTAATTTAGACTTTTTACCGAGCGGAATTTATTTTATAAAAATAATCTCAAATTCCGAAAATTACCGGCAAAAAATCATAAAACTGAAATAATATGAAAATCATAAATAAAATATATATTTTATTGCTGATAAGCACTTTAACTTTTCCTGTTTTTGCACAAAAGGACAGTTTGAAAGGTCTTCAAAAGGAAGTATTTTTACATCCTGCCGATGCTTTTACGGCTTACACATTGAAAAAAAATGAATTTGTTTATAACCAATCCCCTTTTACCTTGCCGATGCCGAGTTGGGCATGGTGGGGTATAACCGATAACATTACGGCAGAAATTGATTTATTGCCCTTAGTCGGAGGTCTTTTTCAGGAGCCGCATCTTCCTGTTCCGAGTTTTAACTTTCGCTTTAAATTACTAAACCAAAGGAATTTAATTCCGACAATTGCTTTTGAAACCATGTATCAACATCTGTGGAACGAAAACAAACAATCGGAACAAGAAAATGCAATTGTTTCCAGAAAAGGAAACAGTTGGTATAATCACTTAAATTTCAGTTGGAAAATTTCTGATAAATTCTATACTCATTTTTCAATCGGTGCGACCTATGTTGAAAATTTATATTTCAGCAATAATGATTCAATAAACTTAATTGAAAAATTTTATGAAAAATCATTTACACCCGATTACAGTTTCAGTATTGATTACAGATTTAAACCTTGGATAAGTTTAAATATGGCATCTTCTTACGGAACAACATTCGTTTATTTAGATAATATTCCGCGTAAACAACAAATTTCATACGGATTAAGAATTGCTCCGTTTTATAAGAACAGAAGAGCAATACTGAAATCATTCCGAGCAGAATTTATCGGATATTTCATAAATTTACCGGAAATAAATGAATCAATTCAATCAGTTATCCCAATTTTTCCTTATTTTTATTGGCAATGGACAATGAACAGAAAACATAACCCAAATGACGATTAAAAAAATAATAGTATTTTTAGTTCTTTATTTCGGTTTTATTGTATTTGCTCATACACAAAACATTGATTTACGGAAAAAAATTACCCTTGTCCAAAAAAAACAAACACTTTCTGCCGTTTTAAACGAAATTCATAAAAAAGCCGGTATCAATTTTTCATACAATAATGCCGATATTGATAATTTACAAAAAGTTACCGTAATCGCTCGAAACAAACCTGTTAAGACCGTACTTTATCAGTTATTTTCCGGTTTAGATATTACTTATACGATTGTTGAAAAACAAATTGTGTTAAAGAAAAATCAATATGCTTCGATTAAGGTTCTTTCAGAAGTAAAAAAAGAACCCGAAAAATACACAATAAGCGGATATGTGAAAGACAACACCGATAATGAAGTTTTGATAGGTGCAGGAATAAGCATGAAATCATCATTTTCCGGAACAATGACCAATGCCTACGGTTTTTACTCTTTAAGTTTGCCGAAAGGAAACTATGTACTTACTTTTTCATATCTCGGATATAAAGATAAATCGCTTGTTGTTGATTTAACATCCGATAAAAAAATATCCCAAGTTCTGAAACGAGATGAGACACAACTTGAAATTGTCGTTATAAATGAAAAAGAAAAAAGAGATGTTTTTGAGAAAAATCCCTTGAAAGAAATTAATTTGGACAAAAGGGAAATAAATTCGGCAAAAGGGATCGTTGGCGAAGCGGATGTTGTTAAAAGCATCAATAATTTACCGGGTGTCAGTTCTTTTGGTGACGGTTCGGTTTTGTTCTATGTAAGAGGTGGTGATAAAGATCAAAATTTAATTTTAATTGACGAAACGCCGATTTATAATCCGTCACATTTGTTCGGATTTTTTTCTGCTTTGGCTCCGGATGCAATAAATGATATAAAAATTTATAAAAACAATTTTCCGGTAAAATACGGCGGCAGATTATCGTCTTTAATTGATATTAAAACCAAAGACGGAAATATGAATAAACTCGGATTTTCAGTTGTCTCAAGCCCTTTAACGGGTTCATACACAATTGACGGTCCGATAAAGAAAAAAAGATCTTCTTTTTTAATGACTCTGAGAGATTCTCATCTGAATTGGATCTGGAGGCGGAATCTTCCGAATTTAAATGTCAATTTCTATGACTTCCATTTTAAATTTAATCAAATCATTAACAGAAATAATCGCATTTATTTTTCTTTTTTTACCGGTGCCGATGATATGGGATTAGGTAAAAATGAAATTGCTGCCGGTTTATCATGGAAAAACAATGCTCTTTCACTCAGGTGGAATCACCTTTTCTCTGATAAATTGTTTTCAAATACGACATTGCATTCAAGTAAATATGATTATTTCTTATATTATTCCGAAAATGAAAATCATTATTGGTCTTCTTTTATCGGAGATGTCAGTCTGAAAACGGATTTCTCTTATTTCCCGAATCCGAAAAATAAAATACGTTTCGGTTATAACATTAACAATTATTTTTTTAATCCGGGGAATTTGGATGCCGATTATTTCAGCCGTTCCGTATATGCAGGTGATGTTACGGAATTTGTTTTATATGCAGGAAATGATTATTCGTTAAATGAAAAATTAAATATTTCTTACGGTTTAAGATATATTTCATGGAATAATGTCGGTCCGACGGTTGGATTTTCGTTTGATGAAAATTATCATATGACGGACACAAATTATTATGACAAAGGGATTTATCATACATTCAACAGTTTGGAACCGCAAGTTTCTTTAAGCTGGTCTTTTAATAACTCCTTACTCATGACTTTGTCTTATGACAGGCATGTACAGTTTTTACATTTACTCTCAAATTCTGTCAGTCCGTTCACGACGACGGATGTGTGGATGCCTTCCGGACCTGTTGTGAAACCTGAAAAATTAAATCAATATGTTTTTGGTATTACAAAATATTTAAGCGAATATGAACTTAGTTTTCAGACCTATTATAAAACCATTGCTAATTATTTTGAATACAACGAACATGCAAATATGCTTTTAAATCCTTTAATCGAGGGAGAAATTAGATTCGCTCAGGCAAAAGCTTCCGGTACGGAACTTTCTGTCAGCAAGAAGAAGGGAAGTTTTAACTTTTTGTTTTCTTATACGTATTCTCGTATTTTAATTACGGGTAATAAAGTTTCTTCTTCAGGAATTTATCCTGCCGCTTATGATAAACCGCATAAGTTAAATATAAACTTGTTTTATAAAACATCAAAACGTTGGACATTTAATTTAAATTGGGTGTATTCTTCCGGTACGCGTTACAGTTCACCTACCGGATTTTATTATTATCAGGGATACAGCGTGCCGATTTATTCTGAAAAAAATAACAATTGTTTACCGGATTATCACCGCTTGGATTTTTCGGCGGATTTAAATTTAAATAAGAATAAGAATGCCCGTTTTAAACACGATTTACTCTTTGCAATATATAATATTTATAACAGACAAAATGCCGTCGCCGTAAATTATGATAAAATTGAAACCGATCAAGGAAGTTTCGTTGTTCCTTTAAATTTTGCATATGAAAATGAAATCGTTGCAACATCAAAATCATTGTCCGGAATAATTCCTTCCGTAACCTATAGTCTAAAATTCAGATAATTATGAAGATTAAACAACACAATTCTCTGGTTCTTATTTTTTTGGGAATTATCTTTTTTTCAGGAATTTCCTGTGAAAAGAAGATAACTGTTGATTTTAAAAATGACGGTAAAGAATTCTTAATTGTTGACGGAATCATTACGAATGAAAATAAAAATCAAGTCATTCGCTTATCAAAATCCGTGACTTCATTAAATTCGAAACCGCTTCTTGTTTCGGGAGCCGATGTTTCAGTTTCCGACGGAGTTTTTGCCTATTTATTTAAGGAAGATACCTTAGGCCGATATGTGTCCGATCTAAAGTTTGGTGCTCTTATTAATAAATTTTATACTTTGAATATTGAATATGAAAACAAAACATATACGGCGCAAGCAAGAGCGGTTCCCGTTTTATCTCAAAATTCTCTCAATTATGTTCCGTATAATGACAGTTTATATCATTTTCCGCAAGCGGTTGCCGAATTCAATCCCGAAGAAGCCGCTATGTACGAAATAAATGCTGATTGGTCTTTTGTTCCCGGTTACGAAAATTTTTCCGAAAAGGAAACACGAGCAAAAATGTTTTTTTATATTCTGAAGACAATTGATGTGAATGAAATTTTTCATCCGGCTTATGAACAGATTTATTTTCCCCGAGGAACACAATTAAGCGTAAAAAAATATTCATTAAGTCCAGACCATGAGAAATTTGTTCGTTCATTATTGTTGGAAACGCAATGGAACGGCGGTTTTTTCGATACGGAAGAAGATAATGTTTATACGAACCTCAGTGAAGGTGCTTACGGATTTTTTGCTGCCTCTAATGTTCTTTCCGATTCGATAATCGTACAATAATAAATTCCATAAACAGCAGATAAACAGATTTTTATATAAATATTTGAAAAATATTCATTTTTTTTCAGGGTAAATTAAAAGTCCGGTGTATTAGAATTGTAAGCGATAGAAATCGTAACAACTAACATCATATAATTATTAATTTAAATCAAAAAAAATGAAAAAGATTAGTTTAATTTTAAGCGTTGTATTTGCCCTTGCAGTTGCATTTACAGGATGTAAAAAAGACACGAACCTGACGAAAGCGGATATTATCCCGCAAAATTTTAAAGTTGACATTCCGAACTCGTTGACAAATACTGCAGTAAAGTCAGCTAAAGACGGTGTGTTGAACGGAAATGATATTTACGGACATCTTACAAATTTTATTGCGGTTGGTGAAGGTGCAGCTGATATTGTTCAAGAAATTATGCGAGCAATCAGACAATATGATTTGGATCAAGCCATGAGTTTCTCTTATCAAAGTGATGAAGACGGAAGAACTAAAAATGTTGTTATCATTGAAAATTCCGAATTTGAAGGAAGCACTTGGGAATATCAATTAACGATGACGGATGCAGATTCCGAAACCAATACAGACGGAGGAAAAGCCATGCAAATTTTTTGGAATAACAGTCCCGTAAAAGGTATCTCAATTCTTAAACCCTATAATATTAACAGAGAAGATCAAAACGATTGGTCGGGTGAGAATTCAATGTATCGAATTGATTACAGTGAGATTGACGCAACCTATGATGCAACAATGAAAGTTTATATCTCAGGATTGGTTTTACCGGATCCTTCAATAGGTGATAACAAATTTGCTATGGAAACAATGAAAATGTTTGTCGGGAAAAAAGGAGATATTATAGATGTTTTCGGAAACTCAAATCATCCGAATGCGAATTTCTTTGATGAAAATACGGTCGGATTTAACTGGGCATTTGCAGCAGCAGGTGACGAAAGTAATGACAGAGCCGTTGCTGAAGTCGGTTTACCGCCGAGCAATTTAGACGAATCAAGCAGAACTGTTTTACTCGGAGATTTCTCGATTTATAATGTCTTTCATGACGAATTAATTGATCTTGGTTACCAAGAAGCTGACATTGCAGACTATTTAGTAAATACGCAAGCCCCCGGTTATTTTAACAACGACGGATTTGTAGCTGCAGGAACAGCACCTTCAGATGCTTATGCAAATGCAGAAGCTTCAATGAGTAATCTGACACCATATAACCCTTTATTAATTTCAAATTTAAGCATTCAATTTAAAAATGATGATGCTTTGTAATCAAGTATTAGTAATTGTTTTTCTTAAAAGTGAAAGCGGGCAAATTATTTGCTCGCTTTTTTTATGAATATTACTTCCGGGGAAATAATAATCGACTATAAATTATATCTTTGCAGAATTGAAAATTCAACGATTATGAAAACAAAATGTATTATTGTTGACGATGAACCTCTTGCAAGAAAAGTGATTAAAGCACATTTGCAAAGTTTTGAAGATGTTGAAATTGTTGCAGAATGCGGAAATGCCGTTGAAACAAACAAAGCATTAAGAGAGTTTACCGTCGATTTAATTTTTTTAGATATTGAAATGCCGCAAATTTCAGGATTTGAATTTTTGAAGTCCTTAACGAATCCTCCGAAAGTAATCATTGTAACGGCTTATCGAAATTATGCTTTAAAAGGGTATGAATATGATATTGTTGATTATTTATTAAAGCCGGTTTCATTTGATCGTTTTTATAAAGCAATGACGAAATTTTTTAAGCAGTTAAAAGATACGGAAATAAAGGTTTTTGATGAAGGTGATACAGGCGGGAAACCGTTTATTTATTTTAATGAAGACAAAACCATCCATAAAATCTATTTGAATGAAATTTTATATTTAGAAAGTTTTCGAGAATATATAAAAGTCCATACCCGAGATAAAGCAATTATGACAAAATTACCGATAAGTAAGATTGAAGAAAAGTTAAGAGACCGAGATTTTATTCGAATTCATAAATCTTATGTTATTTCCGTTAATAAAGTCAATTCGTTTAATTCGCGAATTATTAATATCGGCGAATCAGAACTGCCCATCGGAAGAACATATAAAGATGCTGTTATGAAGGTGTTGAAATTTGATCCTGATTTGTTGTAAAAAATGAAATTTAGAATGACAAAAACGATAAAAAAAGCTGTTCAAATTATTATTTTCTTTTCCGTCGGAATCGGAATTTTTTGGCTTGTATACCGAAAACAAGATATGACCGTATTGAAAAATGCACTTTTGAATGCCGATTATTTGTGGATTTTCGTTTCATTATTTTTGGGAATTTTAAGTCATATAAGCAGAGCAATGCGTTGGAATTTGTTGATATACCCTTTGGGTTATAAGCCCAAAGTAATTAATTCTTTTTTTTCCGTAATGATCATGTATTTGTCAAACATGGCAATTCCGCGATCGGGTGAAATTGTACGATGCGGCGTCTTAGGCAAAACGGAGAATATTCCTGTTTCAAAATTGTTGGGAACTGTTATTACGGAACGAATTATTGACTTCATTCTTTTATTTATTTTGCTTGCAATCGTCTTAATGACTCAAATGCATGTTGTTCTTGAAATGCTTGAAAAAAATCCTGAAATTAACTCAAATCTTAACAATTTACTCTCTTCAACACCGATACTTGCAGGTATTTTAGTGCTTTTTATCGGGTTCTTATTTGTAATGTATCGTTTCAGGCATAAAATTCAACATTTAAAAATCTATCAAAAGCTAAGAGATCTTATCAAAGGATTTGCCGACGGTATTAAAAGCATTTTAAAAATGGAAAGACGTTTTGAGTTTATTGCCCATTCCGTTTTTATTTGGTTCATGTATTTTATGATGATTTATATTGTTTTCAAAAGTTTTCATTTTACGGAAAATCTAAGCCTTTTGTCCGGTTTAACGGTTTTTGTAATGTCGGCTTTCGGGATGGTAGTACCTTCACCAGGCGGAATAGGCACATGGCATTTCTTGGTTATTCAAACTCTGATGATTTACGGTGTTACAAAATCGGATGCCGGAGCATTTGCTTTTGCTTCACATGAATCAATGACCGTAATGATGATTATCGTAGGTGTGTTGTCAATTATACTTTTACCGATTGTAAACAAAAAATTTCGGAAAGTTTTATCAAAAGATTAAATTTAATTTTGAGTTTAAAAAAATGTCTTTATCTTTGCAATCCTTTAAAAGTAAAGACCAATATTTACATAAAAATATATTGCGAGGTGGAGCAGTTGGTAGCTCGTCGGGCTCATAACCCGAAGGTCGTAGGTTCAAGTCCTGCCCTCGCTACTCAGAAAGCCGCTTTAAGCGGCTTTTTTTAATTGTAAATAAAAGTTATTATGTTTATAGTATATGTTTTATATTCAGAAAGATACGATAAAATTTATATCGGCTGTACTTCAAATATTGAACAACGGTTTTTGTCTCATAATGAACTTTCAAAA
>JANTGL010000056.1 GCA_024762915.1 Bacteroidales bacterium
CCTCGTAAAAATATGAAATAAATTTCTGATTATTACGAAAATAATAAAATATTTTCACATTATTAATTTTTACCTAAATAGCTGATAATAAGAGCTTAACATACCCCGGGATTCCGTTCAATTGAGACAATCATCTTTTCGAAAAAAAAGGCTTAAAAAATGAAACCACCGGCACAGTTTTTTCGTATAGGAAAGTAAAATAACGGAATTTGAAAAAATTTTACCCGATACTTGTTTTTCTCTTATGCTTTTCCGGCTTTACACATGCACAAAGCTATGAAATTTATAAAGGCGATACGATAAATGTTATTGATAATAATAACTTTAAACAAGGCTATTGGGTTAACCACAAACCCTATTCCGAAGAAAAAATTTCAGAAGGAAACTACATTGACGGAAAAAAGGAAGGTCTTTGGAAATCATTTTATTCAAACGGGAGTTTAAAATCAGAAATCACTTTTTGGCACGGAGAAAAATACGGAAAAGCCAAAATCTTTTTTGAAAACGGAAATTTGGCCGAAGAAGGCGTGTGGCTCATCGATAAATGGGTTAATAAATACAAAGCCTACTATCAAAACGGAAAACTTTCTTATGCTTGGAATTATAATGAATACGGAACACGATCCGGATATCAGAAATATTATTACGAAAACGGAAAAATAAAAATTGAAGGAGAGTGGGAAGACGGAAAAGAAAAAGGCATTATTCGGGAATATTATTCTGACGGATCTTTACGCTCGGAAAAAATTTTTAATAACGGAAAAACGGGAAATGATTCAATTATTATTTACGAAATAAAAGAAAAAGTTATTCCGAACAAGGATGTCAATTTTGAAACGTCCGATACCGTGAAAACACATTTCAAAGAACCGGACAGTTTAGGAATTTTCGAAGGTAACGGGCATCATATTTTTTATAATAAATTTAAAAAAATAGATAAAGAAGGTATTTTTGAAAACGGTTATTTAATTGACGGCAAACAATATTTTTATGATGAAAAAGGAATCCTGATTAAAACAGCAAACTATAAAGACGGAAAAATAGTGAATGTGAAAAGTGAATAGATAATATGATAACTTAAAAAAGCCCGTAACACATTGTGAATTACGGGCTTTTTATTTTAGAAAGAATTTCTTAACCGCATTTTGAATAGCCGCAAGATTGACATTTTAGGCAGCCTTCTTCATAAACTAAAGAATCGGCACCGCACTCTTGACAAACAGCTCCGTTTTTTGCCTTGGTTCCGTTGGGGATATAATGTTTCAAGGCGCGTTCAATCCCTTTTTTCCATGTATTGATGGTATCGGTTTCAAAATGTAAGGAGGAAATTAAATTAACGGCATGTTCCACCGGCATTCCGTGTCTTAAAACACCGGAAATTAATTTCGCATAATTCCAAAATTCAGGATTAAACTTATATGAAAGACCTTCAATGGTAATATTAAAGCCGAATTTATTCGTGTATTTAAAATCGTATCTTTTATGACCGTCTTGAAAACGTTGTTTTACAATTTTCCCTTTTGTAACCGATTTCGGAACAGGTAAAGCATCTTCTTCGGTTCTGCCGGAAAAAATTTCATAGGGTCTGCCGTTTTTCACTCCGATAAAAGCAATCCATTCTTCATCATTATTATTAAAACGAACAATATCGGCATCCAAAACAGCAGGTCTTTTTGTATGTTCCTCTTGATTGGTTTTTGCTTTCTTTTTTGTTTCTGCAGAAATTAATACCCCGTCACGAGAGCCGTCACGATATACCGTAACCCCTTTACATCCGCTTTTCCAAGCTTCGGTATACACATTTCCGACCATGTCTGCAGGGACATCTTTCGGTAAATTAACCGTTACGCTGATTGAGTGATCGACCCATTTTTGAACTCTGCCCTGAAGCTGAACTTTTTTAATCCAGTCAACATCATTAGAGGTTGATTTATAATACGGAGATTTTTCAACAAGTGCTTGAATTTGCTCACTATCAAATGATTTTGCGTCTTCCGGATTAATTCCGTTTACTTCCATCCATTTTAAGAAATTATGATGGAAAACATTAAATTCTTCCCAAGAATCTCCGGTTTCATCAACAAAGCTAACATTTACATCTTTGTCGTTGGGATTCACTTTACGTCTTCGTTTGTAAAAAGGTAAAAATACCGGTTCTATTCCGGACGTTGTTTTTGTCATAATGCTTGTTGATCCGGTCGGAGCGATGGTCAGCAAAGAAATATTTCGTCTGCCGTGTTTTTGCATGTCTTCGAAGAGTTCCGGATCGGCGTCTTTAATTCTTTCAATAAACGGATTGTTTTTTTCTTTTTCGGGACTGTAAAGTTTAAAAGCACCTCTGTCTTTTGCCATTTCAACGGAAGATCGGTAAGCTTCCAATGCCAAAGTTTTATGAACCTTTACGGAAAAATCCGTTGCAACATCACTGCCGTATTGAAGATTTAAAGCCGCAAGCATATCGCCTTCAGCCGTAATCCCGACGCCGGTTCGTCTTCCCGTAATCGCTTTGTTTTTAATATTTACCCAAAGATTTCTTTCTGTTGCTTTAATTATTTCCGCTTCCGGATCGGAATCGATTTTTTCTATAATACCGTCTATTTTTTCAAGTTCTAAATCAACAATATCATCCATAATGCGTTGAGCATAACCGGCATGTTTTTTAAATTTTTCAAAATTAAAGTTGGCTTCTTTCGTAAACGGATTATCAACATAGGAAAATAAGTTGACGGCTAATAAGCGACAACTGTCATAGGGACAAAGCGGAATTTCGCCGCAAGGATTTGTTGAAACCGTTCTGAACCCTTGATCGGCATAGCTGTCGGCAACGGATTCATTAATTACCGTATCCCAAAAAAGAATTCCCGGCTCGGCAGATTTCCAAGCATTATTAATGATTTTTTTCCATAAACTTCTCGGATTAATCACTTTTTTGACGGTCGGATTATCAGAGTCAATCGGATATTGTTGTTGATACGGTTTGTTTTCGGAAACCGCAGTCATAAAATCGTTATCAATTTTTACCGATATATTGGCACCCGTTATTTTTCCCGATTCTAATTTTGCATCAATAAAATGTTCGGCATCGGGATGTTTTACGGAAATTGAAAGCATTAATGCGCCGCGTCTGCCGTCTTGAGCCACTTCTCTGGTTGAATTGGAATAACGTTCCATAAACGGAACCACGCCGGTTGAGGTTAAAGCACTGTTGCTTACGGGACTGCCTTTCGGACGAATGTGAGAAAGGTCATGCCCCACGCCGCCTCGGCGTTTCATCAGTTGCACTTGTTCCTGATCGGTTTTTAAAATACCGCCGTAAGAATCGGCCGGATGATCATCGCCGATAACAAAACAATTTGATAAAGAAACCGTTTGGTGCTTGTTTCCGATGCCGGACATGGGACTGCCTGCCGGAACGATGTATTTAAAATCTTTGATTAGGTCAAAAACAGTATCTTCACTTAAGGGATTGGGATATTTTTGTTCAATACGGGCGATTTCTTTTGCGATTCTTCGATGCATTTCATCCGGTGTTTTTTCAAACAAATTTCCGAAAGAATCTTTAAGCGCATATTTTGTAGCCCAAACCCGAGCAGCGAGCTCGTCACCTTTAAAATATTCCAAGGCGTGGGGAAATACATCTTTGTATGAAAAACCGGTTTTTTGAGTCGTCGGGTTAAAAAGAGTAATTTGATCTTTTACTTGCATTGTAAATTAAATAAAAATGTGGTTGAAAAATGGTAAGAACAAAAATAACTCAAATGAAAGAAGAGTAAAAGTTATGTTTTCAATAAAACCGGTTAAAAATTTGGTAATCAATCAATAAATCTGTTAATAACTTTATATTTAAAAATAAAGCAAGAAAATTTTGTTATCTGATAAAAAGATAAAAAGATTCAAATCAGAATGTTGCAATTAAAAAAAAAAGAGTTAAAAGTCTGTTATTTGTTTGGGTTGAATTTTTCTTTAACACCGTTCAGCATAACTTCTGTTAAGGCTTTTATGTCATATTTTGTTTCCAAACCCCAATCTGTTTGTGCAACAGAATCATTAATACTTTGAGGCCACGAATCAGCGATCGGTTGTCTGAAATCGGGCTTGTATGAAATTTCAAAATCGGGAATATGATGTTTTATTTCTTCTGCTATTTGTTTGGGCGTAAAGCTTATTCCGCCGACATTATAACTTGATTTTACCGTAATGTTTTCTTTGGGTGCCGTCATTAATTTAACGGTCGCATTCACGGCATCTTTCATAAACATCATCGGAAGTGCCGTATTTTCTTTTAAAAATGATTCGTATTTTCCTTTTTTTACGGCATCATAAAAAATTTCAACGGCATAATCCGTAGTTCCGCCGCCGGCTTCTGTTTTATAACTGATTAATCCGGGATAACGAATACTTCGAATATCCAAATCATAGCGGGTGTTAAAATATTCGCACCAGCGTTCGCCGGCAAGTTTGCTTATTCCGTAAACCGTAGACGGCTCTGTTACAGTAAGTTGGGCTGTGTTTTGTTTCGGTGTTGTCGGTCCGAATACGGCAATGGAACTGGGCCAAAAAATACGATGAACATCTTCTACGACTTTTGCCAAATCAAGAATATTTAATAAGCTCTGCATATTGATATGCCATGCTTGTAAAGGTAATTTTTCAGCATTTCCCGAAAGCACGGCAGCCAAGTGATATATTTGAGTGATTTTATGACGAATAACAAAATGGATGAGCCGTTTGTCGTCCATAACATCCAAAATAGCGGAAGGACCGGCATTTTTTATATCTGCGGGAACTTCTTTAATATCGGTAGCAAAAACATGGTCGTTTCCGTATTTTTTTCTGAGGGCAACCGTTAATTCGGAGCCGATTTGTCCGGCTGCGCCGATGACTAATATATTTTCCATAAAATGGGTCAAAAAATTTGTTCAAATTTATAAATTTCAAAACTAAAAACAGAAAAAAGTCGTTTATTTATTGATGTTATAAAAAATGTTTTTATCTTTAAGCTGTAAAATTTAAAAACTATTTAATTATGAAAAAGAAAATATTAATTGTAATTGCGGTATTTTTTGCGTTTACTTTAACAAATAAGGTACATGCTCAAGCATCAAAAATCGTAGGAATGTGGAAAACAATTGATGACGAAACCGGAAAAGCAAAATCCTATGTGAAAATTTACAAAGCAAAAAACGGATTTTATTACGGAAAAATTACAAAGTTATTGGATAAACCGCAAGATGAAAAATGCGATAAATGTAAAGGAGCATTAAAAGATAAGCCGATACTCGGAATGGTCATTTTGTTAAAAATGAAAGCCGGAGACGACGGTTTGGAAGGCGGAAAAATTATGGATCCCGGAAACGGAAAATTTTATCATTGTACCATGGAAATTGATGATAAAAACTCGGACAAATTGGAAGTCAGAGGTTCGCTTGACAGCTGGGGCTGGGCCGGAAGAACGCAATATTGGTATCGATTGAAATAATAAAACGATTACTGAAAACAGTATTATAAAGCAGAGATTTTCTCTGCTTTTTTTATTCAGGGTATTTCGAAAAATTAAATCTCCCTGTTTTTAAGAATGTTACTCCTTCGTTTTCTTCTTTATTACCCCGATTTTTTGTGATTTTGTTAATATTTTTGGGAATTGTTTTAAATTTTTCTGTTTCTTGAATTCCCTATTTTTCTCGATAAATCATCGTATCACTGTCTTAAAAAACAGATTGTTAAATAAAAATCAGCTCAAACAGAGCTTAAATAGTGATACGATGATTCTCCGGGTTCTATTTAATTATTTGATTCAAATAATCATTAAAGGGCTTTTGGGTTTTAAAAATCGTCAGCACATTACCCAAAAAGTTCTCTGAAATTAACTCGTTGTCAGAAAGATGCTTTATAACCGTATAACTTTTATAACGCAGTAATTCGATATCGGGATGGTTTTTATCAAACCCGCGCGGAGCCGTTTTTAATGTTTCACCGTATAAATCCGGAAAAACAGAATTAAACTCGGAATTTTTCAAAATCTTTTTCAAGGGTTCCGCATTTTCTGAAATCGATTCTCTGAGCGTTTTTAAAATATCCGGTTGCGGACAATACATCCCGCCGCCTGCAAAAGAAGCTCCGGGTTCAATGTGAATATAATAACCGGCATATTTGCTTTTCCGTCCGCCTTTTGCAATGTAGGCGCCCATATTTGTTTTATAGGGTGTTTTATCTTTTGAAAAACGCACGTCTTTATAAATTCGAAAGGCACATTCTTTTGCCGAAAGCACATCAACGGCAGGATCAAACGCTTTAATTTTAGCAATTAAAACATCAACAATCCCGAAAAAAATATTTTTGGATTCTTCATAGCGCTTTTTGTTTTCTTGAAACCAATTTCGATTATTGTTCTTTTTTAAATCGGTGAGGAAATTAAGGATTGCTTGCATGATATATTTTTTGATAAAGTTGATAATATTGATCGGCAACAGCTTTTGCGGAATATTTTTTGACGTTTTCCAAACCCTTTTCGATGAGGGTTTTTCTTAATTCGGCATTGCTGATTAATTGAATAAAAGCCGATGTCATTTCTTCGGGATTATTCGGATTAACAAGCAGAGCACCGTCTCCTGCAACTTCTTTCATCGGTGAGAGATTACTTGTAATCACCGGGCGACCGCTTGCCTGAGCTTCGATAATCGGAACGCCGAATCCCTCATAGCTTGAAATAAAGCTGACTATATCGGCTTTTTTATATAAATCGAGAAGCACAATAAAAGGCACATTAAAACTATTTTCGTAATCAATTTGATGTTTTTTCAACAAATCAATTTGAGTTTCGGATAATATACCGATAATGGTTAATTTACAGTTTATACCTTCCAGTGCCGGAATAAGATTTTCGAGATTTTTATTCGGTTTTGTTCCGATTTGCAGAATATTCGGTTTCTCCGTGTTAAACACATATTTCGAAGATTGAATTTTTGCCGAAACACAATCCGGAATAACCGTGATTTTTTCGGGATTAATTTTGAAGATTTGAAGAATTTCCTGTTTTGTAGATTCCGAAATTACCGTAATGTATCGAACCCGTGCAAAAGGCATTGTAAACCAAAAATAACGCAGGATTTTTTGTTTGATTCCGGCTTTGTTTAAAGCCGAACCGATATCATGAACGGTAAGGATTGTTTTTTTCTTTTTCAGAAACAAAGCTACAAAATGAATATCTCCGGTGATGTGATTTATATCTTCTTGATTAAAAGCGGCATGTATCATAATAAACAAGCGCCTGAAAATTCCTTTACTGTGACATTTTGCAAAATGATTGTTGTGTGTTATGTCATCGGGCAATGCTTTTTGCACGGCAAAAAACTGTTCTTCAATGCTGTGAAAAACGGGGGAGGGGCGGCGGAAGAAAAAAGTTAGTTTCATGGGATGCAGTTTTGAGTATATCGATTTATAGAAAAAGAATACGAATTTTCAATATAAAAAACCAAAAATCCATAAGGGTATTTTATTTGCAAAACCGGTTTCGATATTGTCAAGAGCAAGAAATGCACTTTCCGTGTTTTTAATTTGTTTCGTTGTTTTGTTTTTACCGCCGACTTCGAAAGTAAACTGATTATCAACAATAAAATCACCCGGTTTTGTATAATTAATTTTATGTAAATAATTTAATTGATTCAGAAAAAAAGTTTCTCTCAGTGTTCCGGCGTTAATATGATCTCTGTCTATTGCATACATTAAATTTGTATTGTTTAAGTATATTTTTCGGGGTTTATTTAAAATTTTATTACCGATAACTTTTGCCCCTAAGGTATTAATAAGTTCCGCTTTTTCAAGCAGGTTAATATATTTAATGAGTGTACGTTGGTCGGTTATATAAAGTTCGGAAGAAATATTACTTAAATTTAATGAATACGGTACTATTGAAGCAATTGCAGCTAATAATTGTTTAAATTTATGAAGTGTTTCACCGGCTATATCTGTTATATAAGGAATATCCGTTTCTATAATAACATTAATTACATCGGCTAAACGCGCTAAATATTTTTCCGGATTTTCTTGAAAAAAAGGATAATATCCGGAGCTTAAATAAGTGTTAAATTCCGGTAAAATTTTTATTTTCTTACTAATTTTTGTGCAAATCGTTTGATGTGTATTTAAGATTTCGTTAAACGTTAAAATTTCAAATGTTTGATTTTTATAAAATTGCAAATATTCTCGAAAAGATAATCCGCTGAGCATGTAAGTTGATTTTCTGCGACTTAAATCACCTTGACTTTTATAGAGTTGCAAAACGGAAGAGCCGGAATAAATGACAAACAAATCGGGAATTGTATCGTAAATATTTTTAATTTCTTGTGCCCAGTCAATTTTTTTTTGTTTTTGAGGGTATTTATGAACCTCATCAATAAACAGATATTGGCCTCCGTATGTATAAAAATTTTCAGCCGTTTCAAAGAGTCCGTTTCTGTAGAAATACGGTATATCTAGGGAAATATACAAAACAGATTTTCCGGCATTGCTTAATTCTTTCGCTTTTTGAAGCATCATGGTTGTTTTACCGACACCTCTTGCACCTTGTATTTCAATTAAGCGACTTTCCCAATTTACGGACTTATATAAACTTCTGAAAAAGAAAGTCTTTACGGAATTAATTAATCGGTTGCTTATTTCGTGTAGTTCTTGCATTTTTTTCAAAGATAATAAAGTTGTAATAAATTACCAAAAACAACCACAATAATTTGTAATAAGTTACAGAAAATATTTCTTCAATGCCCAGAAAAACTGGTGAGGGGCGACGGAAGAAAAAGGAGAGAATCATGGAATGTTTATTTTTTAAGGTTTTTAAGGAAGTTTTTTCCGGGAATCAAAACCATTATTTAAACCAAATTATTTTGGCAATAAAGTTTTTTAGGTTAATCCAAGAGAGCATTCATTATTCTTTCAGAACTTTTTCCGTCTCCATAAGGATTTTTAGCGTCTGATGGAACATAGTTATTATACACATCATTGAACTTATCAAAAATTATTTGAGAAACTAAGTCTGTTAAAAAAACTTTTTTTGCAATTACACCTTCCGGGCGTTCCGTAACTTTTCTTAATACCAAAACAGGAACACCAAAAGACGGAGCCTCTTCTTGTATACCGCCCGAATCGCTCAAAATGATTTTTGACAGGCTCATTAATTTCAAAATTTCCAGATAATCTAACGGTGGAACCAAAATAACATTTTCTTTATCTGAAAGGTCAGACTTTAAAACATTTTCTTTAATTTTCGGGTTTGGGTGTAATGTCCATACAAAATATGTATCAGGGTACTTCTTTGCTAATAAACGAATTGCTTTGATTAACTCTTGTAAATTATTATTTTGATTTTCGCGACGATGAAAAGTAATTAGGACAACTTTTCCTTTTATTAATTTTGCTTTATTTAATTTTGGTTGAATAAAAATACTTTCTGTAAATGCTTTGCTTTTTCTTATAAATTGCAAAGCATCTATAACCGTATTACCAACGATTTTAATTTTATCTTTTGCAACACCTTCTTTTATTAGATTTTCGGCAGATAACTTTGTGGGAGCAAAGTTAATATCGGCAAAAATTGAAACAGCCCGCCTGTTAAATTCTTCCGGAAAAGGATTTTGCAAATCATAAGTTCTTAAACCGGCTTCTATGTGAGCAACCTTTATTCCGTGATAAAAAGCAATTACACCGACTGAAAAAACAGTTGTTGTATCACCCTGAACAACAACATACTCCGGCAGTTCATTTTTCGCCTTCATTTTTTCAAAAAACTCATCTGTTTGAGAAAAAGCTCTTGATGTGAGCATGCCCAACGATTGTCCTTTATTCATAAAATCTAATTCATAATCTGCATTTATTCCAAAAATTTTGCTGTATTGATTTAAAATATCCTTATGTTGAGAAGTAAATAAGATTTTTATATTCTCTTTATTTCCTCTATTTCTAAAGGCAATTATTATTGGAGCGACTTTTATCAATTCAGGTCTTGTTCCTATTACAAAAAGTATTTTTGACATATTTGTGTTTTATAATTCTTCAATCCTTTTTAACAGAGACTAAGAAAATTCTTCATTACTGTATTTTGCTTACCGACAAAGATAAATTTAATTTTCTCATTATTCAGTATTTTTGGTGCTTTAATAAAGTCATTTATATATTATTCTAAGCTAATACTTCCGAGATGACTTACAAATTAAAAGTCTTTCAGCAGAATATTAAATCTGTTTTTCTCCGGAAAAAGAACAAATTTAATTAAAAAAGAATATGTTTTTGATATCTTCGGGGAAGTGTTTTTGCACGGCAAAAAAAGTTCTTCAATGCTGAGAAAAACAGGGGGGTGGGTTTGCGGAAGAAGATGAGAGGTTCATATTTGTTGAGGAATTCATTTTTGTAAAGTTGTTAAAACTCATTAATTTTACGAGTTTGGAATAAGAAAAATATAATTATGGAAAACTGGCGAGAAGAACTCTATAAACAATATACTACAAATAAAGGACGAGGATTAAAAATACAAATACCGGATTGCACTTTTTATAAAAACAAGATAAAACCCTTGTTACCGAAGGATAAATCAATAAGGATTTTAGATTTGGCCGCCGGGCACGGAGATTTATTGTATTGTTTAAAAAAAGACGGTTATAAGAACATTAAGGGAATTGATCTCTCGGAAGAAGAAATAAAAAGGGGCAAAGAAATCGGAGTAGAAGAATTAGTTAAAGATGATATTTTTAAATTTTTAGCAAAGACAGAAGAAACATTTGATGTTATTTTTCTAATGGATATTTTGGAACACTTGAAAAGAGATGCATTTTTTAATTTATTGAAAACGGTAAAAAAGAAATTGAAAAATTCCGGAATGTTAATAATACAAGTACCAAATGCCGAAGGTATTTTCGGGATGCGAATCAGATACGGCGATTTAACACACGAACTAGCATTTACTCGTAATTCTTTATTGCAAGCAATAACAACAACCGGATTTAAAAAGATTAATTTTTACGAAATTTCACCGATTAAGAAAGGGTTTAAAGGCCATTTTCGGTTTATTTTGTGGCAGGTTTTTGTATTCCCGTTTAGAATGATATTTTATATGGAAACCGGAATAAAGAAAGTTATTCTTTCTCAAAATATGATAATTAAAGCCGAAACTTAAGATCGCAGGTTATATAATTTTGACAAACTGAAATAAATAAGGAAAATAAAAACACTGCTTTTTACAAGATGATTAATAATAATGAAGAAATCATTTTCTGCTTTAATAATTTGCTGAAACAACATAGGAATGAAAAATATTACAAGGGGATTTTTTTTAATAATTTTACTGATTATTAACCATGAAAAATTTAAAAATAAACCGAAAAAAAACATAAAAAACCCGGCACCCCATAGTCCGTAATTACCGTAAGCTTCTCCCAAAACACTGAGATTCATAGATGTAGATTCTCCGATTCTTCTGCCCGTAAATTTT
>JANTGL010000057.1 GCA_024762915.1 Bacteroidales bacterium
AAAAATTAATCTCAAAGGCATCTGATTAATTCAAAAAAAAATAAAGTAAATCAATATGAAAATAAATCAAAACAATAAAGATCAAAAACAGGAATTCGATGAAAAATTTATTTTGGAGAAATCTTTATATTTGGAAGATGAAATTAAACGTTTGGAAAATAAAACAAATAAAACTGTTAAAGAGAAAAAAAAATTAAAAAAATACCGAGAACAATTTAAAATTGTTAACCCGATTGCCAATCGTATATTGGACGAACTGTTTAAAGAACCCGGAATGTACGTATCATATTATTATTTTGTTAAAGAACTTGCCGAACAGGGTGATGAACAATGCATCGAAGATATGAAAAAATTAAAACCCGAATTTCATCAATTTTTAAAGGAAAAAACAGAAAATAATTAATTTATTGTTTATAATTTTTATTTTGATTATTAGGCACTCATCACAGTCTATCGCCGACTATGATTCCTGTAAATGAAAGTGTAGTTGCAAACTACACTTAGCAGGGGGGGGCTGTTGTATTCATAATAATTTATATTTTTTACTATTTTAATCAGACTCAGGCGGAACCTAAGCGGTTTTAAGTTATTATTGTGTAAAAAGTGTAGTTGCAAACTACACTTAGCAGGGATTCCTGCAAATCAAAGTGTAGTTAAAAACTACACTTAGCAGGGGAATTACTTTAATCCTTCATTTTATTATCAAAATTAATGTGTTTATTTATAAAATTTCAAAAGTCACTTGGAACTCTCAAGTATAAAATAATCATCTCCTTTTGTGATAAAAATGATTTTTTTACACATATTCGTTCCATTCTTTATTACCAACTTTAGAATTTCTTTAGAATTTGTTTCTTTCTTTGCAATATGAAAATTTTAATAATTGAAGATGAAACAGATTTATTGCTGACAATATCAAATTATCTTACCAGGGAAGGTAATATATGCGAGTTGGCAAAAACATTTGATGATGCTGATGAAAAAATATCAATCTATCAATATGATATTATTTTATTAGATATCGGTTTGCCGGACGGAAACGGTTTAAATCTGTTGAAATCCATAAAAAAGTACAATTTGCAGGCAGGGGTAATTATCATATCTGCTAAAAATTCACTTGACGATAAAATAAACGGACTTGATATCGGTGCTGATGATTATATGACAAAACCTTTTCAGTTAGCCGAACTTAATTCTCGTATAAAAGCATTAATTCGCAGACGCGGATTTAAAGGTAATAATACATTGGTTTTTAATGAAATCTCTATTGATACTGACGGTAAAGAAGTTAAAGTTAATGATAAAAAAATTGTATTGACAAAAAAAGAATATGATATGTTGATGTATTTTGTAATCAATAAAAACAGAGTATTAACAAAAGAAGCATTGGCAGAACATCTCTGGCATGACAATATTGATTTAGCAGATAATTTTGATTTTATTTATACGCATTTAAATAACATCAGAAGAAAAATAAAAGCAAAAGGCGGGAAAGATTATATTAAAACAATTTACGGAATGGGATATAAATTTACGGACCAATGAAATTTCTGACTAAAATAAATCGACAATACTTAAAAACAATGGGGTTTTCATTGATATTACTAAGTGTTTTAGGCTGGCTGATATTACGAAATATCTTAAATGAAGAGATTAAAGAAAATATTTCCGAAAAAGAATATGCTGTTATCAGAGAGATAAAAAATGAAGATAATTTACCGAATATTTATCCGACAGTTGAAACAAAAAAAATTGCAAAAAAGAAATCAGAACCTCAGATGTTTAAAAAAGTTTATATAAAAGATGAATTTGAAAACGAAACGGAACCTTATTTGGAATATACCAATACCGTAGAAATAAAAAATCAATTTTACCTTATTATAATCAGACACTCACTACTCGAAAATGACACCTTATTTACTGCTATTTCATTACCTCTGTTATTGCTGCTCATTATTTCTTTCATAATTTTGTTTTTAATAACCAAAAAATTAAATAAAACCGTATGGAAAGATTTTGAGAATAATTTAATTGAAATTGAAAAATTTACTATAAAAAACAAACAAAAACTCCAATTAAAGTCTTCCGGGATTGACGAGTTTAATCGATTGAATAAAACGGTAAAAAACCTTACGAATAAACTCAAAAAAGATTACTTTACGCTTAAAGAATTTACCGAAAATGCTTCACACGAATTACAAACACCGCTTTCAATTATTTTATTAAATCTTGAAGAAATTTTGCAACAAAAACTATCCGAAAAAACGTTTAAATTAGTTGTATCCTCGGTTAATGCCGTAAAACGTCTTTCTAATTTGAACCAAAGTTTAATTTTACTCGCTAAAATCGAAAACAATCAGTATCATTCTGATAATGTTGTTATTATAAATGATATAATTTCAGAAAAAATCGATGAATTTTCTCCTTTCTTTGATAAGAAAAATATCAGAATTAAATTAAATTTGACAAAAATTTTCAAAGTAAACGCAGACAAAGAACTTGTTCGTATTTTAGTAAATAACCTGCTTTCAAATGCGGTAAAACATAATGTTGAAAACGGGAAAATTATTATAAACATCAACAACAACGGATTTGAAATTTGTAATACGGGACCGGAAAATTCACTAAAAAATGAGAATATCTTTGACCGATTTACGAAAGAAAATTCAGAATCTTTCGGCTTAGGTTTGTCAATTGTAAAACAAATTTGCGAAAGCTTAAAACTGATTATTTTGTATAAAAAAACAAACTTACATTGTTTTTTAATTAAAAAAGTTATAAAATGAAACAAACAATACTATATATCTTATTGCTGATTTTATCCTTGTCGGGAACGGCTCAAACTAAAGATTTGAACTTCTTTTTGGAACAAGCCGAAAAAAACAGCCCTTTGCTTAACAATTTAAAAAATGATACAAAAATTATTCATTTGAATTTGAAAAATATCAAACGTATATTATTCTCACCGAAAGTAAGTTTTGAAACAAATGTTTTGTTTGCTCCGATTATTTCTCACGATAATAACAGAAATCAATTTCAACCGGTTTCGGAAGGAACAAACAATTATTCAGGTTATGATTTCGCATATACGGACGGAGGACAATATCAAACGTATTTCTCCGTAAACCAAGCTCTGTTTAAAGGAAAATATTATAAAGATTTTGCAAAACAAACCGACATTTTTTCAAGATTAAATGAAAATAAAATAAATATCGGGAAACACGAAACAGAACAATTAGTAAGGTATCAATATTTATTATGTTTGAGATCAAAAAAACAAGCTGAAATAGCAATGTCGCTATTGAAACAGATGCAAGAAAGTTTGAAAATTATGAAAATATTGGTTAAAAATGCAGTTTACAAACAAAGTGATTTAATGCTTCTGCAAATTGAAAATCAAAATTACAATTTTCAATACAAAACATACTTATCAGATTACAAAAGTAACATCTCGGATTTGAAATTGCTTTGCGGAACAGATGAAGAAATAACAGATATTCAGTATATTGAGCTTACAATTAAACCGGATACAATTATCCGCTCTCAATTTGTAAAGAAATACGAATTAGACAGTTTACAGATTAATACCGAGCAAACTATTTTTGAACAAAAATATAAACCTCAAATAAATTTATATGCAGATGCAGGAATGAAATCTGTTTATATTCCTACATATAAGCGTTTCGGCATAAGTGCCGGAATAAATTTATCGTGGAATATTTATGACGGTAATCAACGGAAAATTGAAAAAGAAAAAACCCTTGTCAAACAACAATCAATTAATTTTGAAAAGCAAAATTTTATTATCAGAAATAAACTCAGCAAAAAGAAATATACAGAGCAAATTGATGCTTTGAATGAAAAAATAACAATTACCGAGCAACAATTAAATATGTATAATCAATTATTTGATGTTTATAAACTGAAATTGTCGCAAGGACAAGTTTCAATAATGGATTTAAAAAATTTAATGAAAGATATTTCATCAAAAAAACAAGAGAATTTAGCTTTAAAGTCAGAAAAACAAATAATAATCAATTTGTATAATTACCAAATTTTTTAAAATAACAACGATGAATAAATTACTAAAAATAAGTATGATATTATTATTGCTGTCTGTATATGCATGTAAGAATAAAAACATATCGGATGACAATTCACTTCCCAAACCCTCTGTAAGCATTGTTCATCCGGTAATAGGAAATATTGAAGAAGAGCTATCTTTGAACGGACAAATAGTTTACTTAAATAAAGTTGAAATTTCATCTCCTATTTCAGGATATGTTATAAAAGTTAATACAAAAATAGGAGATTGGGTACCCGAAGGAAAATTATTATTCAAAATTCAAACAAAAGAAAGTCTGGCACTGAAAAATACGGATACACTGATGTCAAAAGAAATGGGGACAGTCCCTGTTTATGCAACAACTTCCGGTTATATTAATACACTAAATGTTCAAGATGCAGGAATATTTATAACAGAAGGAAGTCCGATGGTAAATATTGTAAAAAACACGGATTTAGTAATACAGGTAAACACTCCGTTTCAATACAGCAAACTTTTTAAGAAAAAAGAACTGTTTGATATTGAATTACCGGACAGTGAAATCTTAAAATCAATTTACTTTCGAAAAATACCGTATGTTGATCCGGTTTCACAGACACAAAAAATATATCTTAAATTATTAAACAAGAAATCATTACCTGAAAATCTTAATGTTTTAATCAAAATTAAGACAAAAGAAAAAAGAAATGCTGTAATTCTTCCTGCCGATGTTGTTTTAACAAATGAAACACAGGATTTATTTTGGATAATGAAAGTAATAAATGATTCAGTTGCAGTAAAAATTCCTGTTATAACAGGTATTAAGAATGCCGATAAAATTGAAATAGTTAAACCGAAATTAAAATCATCAACAATTATTATCAATAAAGGTGCCTACGGTTTACCTGACAGTTCAACAGTAAAAATTAACGATTAATGGAAAATATATTCACAAAATTTAAGAGTCCGATTACAATTATTCTGTTGCTCATTATAGTTATCGGAGCATATTCCTACAAAACCCTGAATACATCATTGTTTCCTAATATAACTTTTCCGAAAATAAAAGTTATAGCAGATAACGGAGAACAACCTGTTGATAAAATGATGGTAACGGTTACAAAGCCGATAGAAAATGCAATTAAAAGAGTTGAAAATCTAAAACTAATCAGAAGTACTACCGGTATGGGAAGTTGTGAAATATCGGCTTTTATGGATTGGGGGTCGGATATAAATGTTGACAAACAAAGAATTGAATCTCGAATTGCACAAATAAAAAATGATTTACCGCCCAATACACAAATAACGGTAGAAAAAATGAACCCTTCAATTCTTCCCGTAATGGGATATTCTTTACAGTCTGAGGATAAAAATCAAGTAGAACTGAAAATGATCGGTGAATATATTGTAAAACCATTTTTGTCAAGGATTGACGGAGTTGCCGCTGTTGAAGTTATAGGAGGAAAAACAAAAGAATACCATGTTATTTTAGATCAAAATAAATTAAATCTGTTAAAAATCAGTTCCAAAGAAATAATTGATGCCGTTCGTCAATCCGGATTTATAAAATCAAACGGTTTTACTGTCGATTACAAAAGACTTTATTTAACCGTAACAGATGCAACAATAAAAAATAAAAACGAACTTGAAAATCTGGTAATTTTTGATGACTCCAAAAGAAAAATTACAGTCAAAGATATAGCAAAAGTCAGCGTTTCCGAAAAAGCAGAATTTGTGAAAATAAAAGCTGACGGAAAAAATGTACCGCTTATTGCAATATTAAAACAACCGGGAAGTAATTTGATAAATGTTGCCGGTCAAGTATCAAATAAAGTTAAAGAGCTGAATAAAATTTTACCAAAAGGTGTACAATTGAAACAATATTATAATCAGGCATCTTTTGTCGGAGACAGTCTGAAAAGCATTATTGACGTACTTTGGATCGGTTTATTTTTGGCAATTATCGTTGTAATTCTTTTTTTACGATCTTTTAAAGCAAGCAGTGTCTTATTAATTACTATTCCTATCACCTTGGGGCTAACATTTATTTTAATGAAGTTATTCGGGTATGATTTAAATATTATGACTATCGGAGCTATTGCCGCTGCTGTCGGATTAATAATAGATGATGCTGTTATTGTAGTTGAACAAATTCATCGGACTCACGAAGAAAATCCGGATGAGGTTCCGAAAAAATTAGTAGGAAAAGCAATTAAATTTTTGTTTCCCGCAATGGTAAGCTCATCTTTAAGCACAATTGTAATTTTTTTCCCGTTTGTATTAATGACAGAGGTTGCCGGTGCATATTTTAAAATTCTTACGGAAACAATGATTATAACACTTATTGTTTCATTCTTTATAACGTGGATAGGTACACCGGTAATATATTTACTGTTTTCAAAAAATAAAAAATCAGAAAAAATTCATAACCATAAAGAATATAAATGGGTTAATTTTTTAACGGACAAATCGTATATCAGTTTCATATTTGCGGGAATTTTAATTGCCGGAATTATATTTATTATCCCCAAATTAAAAACAGGTTTTTTACCCCAAATGGATGAAGGATCAATTATATTAGATTATAACAGCCCTCCCGGCACTTCTCTTGAAGAAACAAATATAATGCTTAATAAGGTCGATAATATTTTAGATAATATTCCTGAAGTAAAAGCATATTCAAGAAGAACGGGAACTCAAATGGGTTTTTTTATTACGGAACCGAACAGAGGAGATTATCTGATTGAATTGCATAAAAAAAGACATAAAACGACTGAACAAGTCACGGATATAATCAGAAAAAAAGTTGAATCTTCAGTGCCTGCATTAACAGTTGATTTCGGTCAGGTAATAACGGATATGTTAGGCGATTTAATGAGCAGCGTTCAACCTATATCAATTAAAATATTCGGTACCGACCATGAAAAACTGAAAATATTATCGCAACAAATTGCAAAAAAAGTTGAAAAAGTAAAGGGCACTGCTGATGTTTTTGACGGTATTATTATAGCCGGTCCTATGTTTCGTATTCATCCGAAAGAATCAGTTTTGAAACAATACGGAATAAATTCTCAAGAGCTTCAAAAGCAAATTCAAACCTATCTTGAAGGAACTGTTGCAGGAACTATACCCGAAAAAGAACAATTAACAAATATTAGAGTAATTTACCCTGATAATTATAAAACTCCAATTGATAAATTAAAACGAATTATGATATGTACATCGGCAGGGAATTATTTACCTTTATCCGTTTTTGCGGATTTTTCCGTACAAACCGGTATTTCCGAAATAGACAGGGAAAATTTGCAAACAATGGGAGTTGTTACTGCACGGCTTAATAACAGAGATTTGGGAAGTGTAATGAAAGATATTAAAAAAGAGCTTAAAAAAAATAATTTGCCTTTATCATATCAAATTGAATACGGCGGTTCGTATGCAGAACAACAAAAATCTTTTAAAGAGTTATTGATGATTTTAATAATAGGAGGAATGCTGGTATTGATAATTGTCCTGTTTATGTTTAAAAATATTAAAATCTCTCTAATTGTACTGTTAGTCAGTGTATTAGGAGTTTCAGGAAGTATAGCGGCATTATTCTTAACACGTACTCCCTTAAATGTGGGAAGTTATACGGGAATGATAATGATTATCGGAATTATAGGAGAAAATTCAATTTTTACCATACACCGATATTTGTTTGAAGCAAAAAATAAATCAAACAGAAAAGCATTATCTCTTGCCGTTTCTGCTCGTTTAAGACCGGCTTTAATGACTGTTATTTCGGCTGTAGTCGCATTGTTACCACTCGCACTCGGTATAGGTACGGGAGCACAAATGCACCAACCGCTTGCAATTGCCGTAATCGGCGGTTTTATTGTTGCCTTACCGTTACTTTTGGTGGTTTTACCGACTTTATTAACATTTATTAAAATAAAAAAATGAATAAATTAATTTTCTTATTTTTAGTGTTAGGACTGTCAGCTTATACAAATGCTCAAAATAGTCTTACCGTAACAATTAAAGACAAGGAAACAAAAGACGTATTGCCCGGAGCAACTTGTCTTATAAAAGGAACTTCAAGAGGAAATACTGCGGATATAAACGGAACACTTACCATTCAAAAAATTCCCGACGGAAGCCGGATATTTGTCTTTTCGTATATCGGATATAAAACTTTGGAAAAGGAAATTCGATTTTCCGGGAACGAACAAAAAAGCTTGCTTATTTTTCTTGAAAAAGATAACTTGCTTGATGCCGTAACAATTTATTCTACCCGAACAAATAACCGAATTGAAGAAATCCCTACAAGGATAGAAGTTCTCGGTAATGAAGAGGTAGTTGAAGAAACAGCCATAAACCCGGGAAATATTTCTAAACTTTTGGGTGAAACTTCGGGGGTGCAAGTGCAACATACTTCGGCAGTTTCCGGAAATGTAAGTTTTCGCATTCAAGGATTGCCGGGAAAATACACACAGTTATTACAAGACGGATTACCTGTTTACAGCGGATTTTCATCAGGTTTGAGTTTATTGCAAATCCCGCCGCTCGACTTGCAACAAGTTGAAATTGTTAAAGGTTCGGCATCTACACTTTACGGAGCAGACGCCATTGCAGGAATTGTAAATTTAATTACCAAAAAGCCAAGCGAAAAACCTGAATTTTCAATTTTGGTCAATCAAACTCACAAAGGCGGAACCGATTTTAGTTCGTTTTACACGGCCCAAAAAGATAAGTTTGGTATCTCAATGTTAGCGAGTATTAATACGCAAAAAGCTGTTGATGTTAGTGGTAATTCTTTTACCGACATTCCAAAATATAACAGAGCGGTTTTTTCACCTAAAATATTTTACGATTTTAACAAAAACAACCATTTATATGTTGGGCTTTCGTCGGTTATTGAAGACAGAATTGGCGGCGATATTAAAGCTATCAATGATAATGCTGATAGTCTGCATTCATTTTTTGAGCAGAACAAAACAAAGCGGTTGAATGCTAATCTGAAATACGAAAATATCAACGAAAAAGGGAATATTTTTACCGTAAAGGCATCTTACGGAAATTTTGAACGCAAAATGAAAACGAATATAAATATTTTTTCAGGTGTTCAGAATAATATTTTTAGCGAGTTATCTTATTTTATCAATGTAAAAAAACATAAATTGGTAAGTGGTGTAAATTTCTATTCGGATAATTTTAAGCAATTTCAGCCGGATATTTTTTCGTTGAATTATTCTTATCAAACAATCGGAGCATTTGCACAAGATAATTGGGAATTAACCGATAAAGTATTTTTGGAACCGGGTATTCGTTACGATTATAATATTCAAAACGGCGGATTTTTCTTACCGCGATTGGCATTAATGTATAAATTCAGCAAAAAGTTTTTTACACGATTAAGCGGCGGTATGGGTTACAAATTACCGACACCTTTTACCGATGAAGCCGAAAGAACAAGATACCAAACGGTAAGAATGCCGACAAATTTAAAAGTTGAAAAATCAACGGGAGCAAATCTTGATTTTAATTTTAAAACACCGCTTTTTGATGAATTATTTTTAAGTTTTAATCAAGCATTTTTTATCACAAATATTAATAATCCGATAATTGCAAATTCCGACAGTTTGCAAAATCAAGTTGTATCCTTCGAAAATGCGAAAGGATCAATTTTAAGTAAAGGATTAAACACAAATATCAGGTTGTCGCTTGACGAATTAGTTTTATATATTGATTACACGTATATGGATGCGCAAAAAACTTATGATAATAACAATCAACTTGAATTAACACCGCAAAACAAATTAACAACAACATTGGCTTATGAAGATGAAGAAGAAGGTTGGAAAGCAGGATTGGAAGCTTTTTATTTCGGAAATCAATTTCTTGAAAACGGAAACAGAACACCTGATTATTGGTTGCTCGGTGCATCTGTTCAAAAAACATTCGGGCATTTTACACTTGCCTTAAATGTTGAGAATATTATGGATGTTCGACAAACACGATACGAGAATATTGTGAACGGTTCGATAAATAATCCGACATTCAGCGAATTATATGCACCATTAGACGGAATTGCAGGGAATATCGTATTAAAATTTGATTTGTGAAATTTTTGCAAATAACTTCAAAATTCCTTTAGAATTAGGATATATCTTTGAGCTGTTAAAAAAATAGATTTATTATTAATTAAAATTTAAAAAAAATGAAAAATGTATTATTAGTATTTGCAATAGCCGGAATTTTCACATTCAGTGCTTGCGGACAAAAAGAAAATGTACCCGAAAAAGTTAAAACAAATTTTGCTCAAAAGTTTGTTAATGCGAAAAAAGTGAAGTGGGATAAAGAAAATGCAAAAGAATGGGAAGCCGAATTTAAAATAAACGGCAAGGATTATTCTGCCAATTATACCACAGACGGCACTTGGAAAGAAACCGAATACGAAATCAGCAAGTCAGAAATTCCCGATGTCGTAAAAAACACACTCGACAGTGAATTTGCCGGTTATAAAATTGAAGTTGCCGAAATTTCAGAAACAGCCGACGGAAAAGTTTATGAATTCGGTCTCGAAAAAGGAAAATCTGATATTGAAGCAGCCATCTCATCAGACGGAAAAGTTATTAAAAAAGAAGAAAGGAAAGAAGACGAGGAAAACGGAAAGGAAGAAAAAGATAATGATGAAGATAATGATTAATTCTGATTAAGTGAATGTCTGAAAAGTCTTATTATTTACTGCATCGTTTTTTCATAAACAAACAAATAAAAACATAAATATTTAAAAGTACTTTTCAGGCATTCCTTTTCATTTAAAAATTAATATATGAAAAAACATTTACTTCTGAATATCATTTTTGGGCTTCTGTTTATTAATCAAATCATTGCTCAGACTGTCAGCTTAAAAGGCAGAGTGATTGACCAAGCCGGTAAAGAGGGCTTGCCGTCGGTTATCGTACAACTTTTTTCGGAAGGAAATTCCGGAATTGAGAGTTCTGCGGCAACGGACAGTGTCGGTAACTTTCAAATAAATAAGATACCTGTCGGGAAATATACTTTAATAAGCAGTTTTATCGGATTTGTTTCGGATACAATTTATAATTTGGATTTAACAGCTGATATAAACATCGGTAATATTGAACTGGCAGTTTCAGAAATTTTTCTTGACGAAGTAAATGTAATCGGACAAAAATCAATCTACGAAAATAAATTAGATAAAAAGGTTTATAGTGTTCAAAAAGACGTATTGGCAGAAACAAGTTCGGCAAGCGAAATATTACAAAATATTCCGTCTGTAAATGTTGATATAAACGGAAGTATAACATTGAGAAACAGCGGGAATATTACTTTTTTTATCAACGGAAAACCTTCGGCATTATTGAGAAAAAATCCGTCTGCAATATTAGAACAAATTCCGGC
>JANTGL010000058.1 GCA_024762915.1 Bacteroidales bacterium
CCGAGCGTAACTTCCGTAAATTTGGAAGCCATCCCGAGTAATCCGGCAATAATCATCCAAAAGGTAGCTCCGGGCCCCCCTAGCGTAACTGCAATTGCAACACCTGCAATGTTTCCTAATCCGACCGTTGCCGATAAAGCTGTTGTTAATGCCTGAAAATGGGATACTTCTCCGGCATCTTTGGGTTTGTCATAAAAGCCTCTGATTAATTGAATGGCATGTTTAAATCCTCTGAAATTAATAAATTTCATTTTTACGGTAAAAAACAAAGCACCGAAAATCAACCAAATAACAACAAAAGGTATCGTCATGGTTTTAATTTCTCCGTTCGGATATTTTAAAATATTTCCTTTATCATCATGCAAAACCGGATTATACAAATGCAAAGCTTTAAAAATATCAAACATTAACACTTTTTCAAGCCCGCCGACTAAAGGAACAAAGAATGAATTTATTTTTTCATCGGCAGATTCGGCAGGTATCACAAAATTGATACTATCTTTTAATCCAAATGCATCTTTTACAACTACCTTATAATTTGTACCTTCCGTTAAGCCATCGGCTATAAATGAACTTAAAGAAGTTTGTTTATCGGACCATTTATAAGTATACGGTTCTTTACCGCCTGAAACACTGATTTCTGCGACACCGTTTTTTATTTTTTTTGAATAATTTGAGGTCTTAAGATCAAGCTTTAATTTTTGACTTAAAGCACTTGAACTTATAAAAATAAGCAATATCAGAACCTTAAAAACTTTAACCATAATGTAAAAATATTTAATATCAATTAATAGATTATAAACTTACCGGCTGAAATAATATGATTATTTTTCATCAGATTATAATGATAAGTTCCGGATTCTAAACCGGAAATTTTATCAAAAGAAGCAGCTCCCTTTACCCGTTTAATTTCTTCTCCTTTTTCATTATATATGATAACAATATATTTATCGGATCGTTTTTTCTCAAAATGAGAATTTTTATTTTTACCTGTCGTATAATTAATAACGAGCTTCGGATGTAATTCAGGATTAGGATTATCAGAAGAAGAAAAAATCAAACAATTATATTTTTTTGCTTCTTTAACGGACATCATAAATCCGAAACTTTCTTTCGGTTTTCTCAACTCATCTCTTACTAATTGAGTAACATCAATATTTTCATAATCTTGATACGGATACTCAGATTTATGAATCAAAACTTCATTTTCGTGTGTTATTTTCGGTTGGGTATTCCAAGTAACTCGATTTTCATCCCAAGGTTCAATAATTCTTTGCAGCAAACATTCATTAGAATTTACATAGATATATTCATGTCCCTTTTTTCCGGCATCATTCGATTCTTTATTTGCAAATAAAGATAAATAAGCAGAAGTTATGTGTGAATTTTTAGGTAAGCGTCTCAAATCAAACTCTATTAAACTTTTTTTCTCTCCGAAATCTCCTTGAAAAGTCCAAGCCATCGATTTAAAATCTTTATCTGATCCGAAATTTTTATTTGCAACATCACTATGTCTGTTTTGGTTTGTAACATACCAAACTACTGCATCTTTTCCTTTTTGTGCATCGGGTTGCAGAACTAATTTCTTTTGAGAAAAAATTTCACCCGTAAAAATTAGTATTAATAATAAGTTAAAAATCAGGGATTTCAAAATATCTGGATTTAACAGAAAATAATTAATTAGCAAACATTCTCAATTGTTGAGAAATTGTTTTTTTAAGATTTTTTCTTTCTACTATGTAGTCCAGAAAACCGTGTTCTAAAACAAATTCAGAACGTTGAAATCCTTCGGGTAAGTCATGCCCTACGGTATCTCTGATAACACGAGGTCCCGCAAAACCGATTAAAGCACCGGGTTCAGCAATATTGATATCACCCAACATAGCAAATGATGCCGTTGTTCCTCCGGTTGTAGGATCAAGCAATAAAGAAATATAAGGTATTCCGGCATCGGATAATTGATTTAATTTAGCCGAAGTTTTTGCCATTTGCATTAAGGAATAAGCAGCTTCCATCATACGTGCACCGCCTGATTTAGAAATAATCATTAAAGGTATATTATTTTCTAATGCATAACCGGCTGCCCGCACAATTTTCTCTCCAACAACAGAACCCATCGAACCGCCTATAAATTCAAAATTCATAGCAGCAATAACAATCTTGTATTTATCAATTTCGCCGGTTACAACAGTCATTGCATCTTTTAATCCGGATTTTTTTTGAGTTGCTTTAATTCTGTCTTTATAATTTTTTGTATCAACAAACTCAAGCGGATCTGCCGATGATAAATTATCAAATAATTCTGTATATTTATTATCATCAAACAGAATTTCAAAATATTTCAATGCAGGAATTCTGGCATGATAACCGCATTCACAAACGTGAAGATTGGCTTCATGATCTTCGGTAGGAATTATTTTTTTACATTCGGGACATTTATACCATAATCCCTCTTTAATTTCTTTTTTATCCTTAGTGTCGGTTATAATTCCTTGCTCAATTCTGCTGAACCAGCCTGTATTTTCTTTTGCCATTATATTTAAGTTGAAAGTATAAAGTTAAAAGTTTATAAACTATAAAAAACATATTTTTTACAGCAGTTGATTTCTGTTAATACAATTCAAATCTTCAAAAGCAATTTGTAAACGTTCTTCCATTGAGACTTCACCGGCTCTTGTCCAAACTCGCGGGTCGTATTTCTTCTTATTCGGTTTATCGTCACCTTCAGGATTTCCGATTTGAGCTTGCAAATAATCGTGCCATTGTGCTTCGTATTTTCTTACCCCGTTCCAAAATGCCCATTGAGTATCGGTATCAATATTCATTTTTATCACACCGTATGAAACGGCTTCTTTGATTTCATCATGCGTAGAACCGGAACCGCCGTGAAATACAAAATTTACGGGTTTTTCACCGGTATTATATTTCTTTTGAATATAATCTTGTGAATTTCTAAGAATTTTCGGAGTTAATTTAACATTTCCCGGTTTATACACACCGTGAACATTACCGAAAGAAGCTGCAACGGTAAAATTTTTACTTATTTTCAACAATCTTTCATAAGCATAAGCAACATCTTGCGGTTGTGTATATAATTTTGCACTGTCAATATCTTCGTTATCAACGCCGTCTTCTTCGCCGCCTGTTACACCGAGTTCAATTTCGAGTGTCATACCTATTTTGCTCATTCTTTCAAGATATTTTGCACTGATTTCGATGTTTTCTTCCAAAGTTTCAACGGATAAATCGAGCATGTGCGAACTGAATAAGGGTACGCCGTAAGTTTTAAAATGTTCCTCTCCGGCTTCAAGAAGTCCGTCAATCCAAGGAAGCAATTTTTTTGCTGCATGGTCGGTGTGCATAATTACCGGAACACCGTATGCTTTTGCAACTTCGTGAACATATTTAGCGCCTGCTATTCCGCCGAGAATTTGTGCTTCATGATTATCATTCGGCAAACTTTTACCGGCAAAAAATTGAGCACCTCCGCTTGATAGTTGTACCATTACCGGAGAATTTGCCTTTGCGGCAGCTTCCAAAACAGCATTTGCAGAATGTGATCCGACAACATTTACGGCAGGCATAGCAAATTTATTATCTTTAGCAATTTGGAAAAGTTTTTGAACATCGTCGCCTGTAACGACACCGGGTTTTATATTTTTAAAAGCCATATCTTTTTAATTATAAATTATGTTATTAATTTTTTGAATTCAGAAATAAATTTCAAAGATAATCATTTGATTATTTAGGGCAAGATTTTTTTTGTTAAAAGAAGTTATAAAAATTATTTATTGTTATTGTATTAAAAAAATAATCTTTAAATTCTTTTGACCATGACAAAGGAGGTTGTTTCCTTATTTTGTTGTATTTAATTTCATAAGCATAAATTTCATCTTGCTTTTGTTCGACTAAATCAATTTCAGCTCCGTCATAAGTACGCCAAAAATATTGCGATGCTAATATTCGGTTATTATTTATTTTTTTTCGCATTTCCAAAATTACAAAATTTTCCCACAACTGTCCTTTATCATTTCTTTGGTCTATATCTTTAAAATTTTCAATTGCTGCATTCCTTACACCCAAATCGTAAAAATAAAACTTGTCTTGCTTTCTTATTGTTTTTCTCATATTCGACTTAAATCCTGATAATCTGAATATTACAAAAGATTTTTCCAGTAAATCTAAATATCTTTCAACTGTTTCAAAATTTAATGACATATTTTTTGCAAGTTCGTTTACAGAAACAACAGAACCTATCTGATAAGCCAAAAGTCTAACTAATTGTTTCAACTTATGAGGATATTTTATAGTTGCTAATGTCAATAAATCTTTGTAAAGATAGGACCTTGTTATTTCCAAAAGATTTTCTTGTTTTTCCGAAAAATTTTCTTCCAAAAAAACATCAGGATATGAACCGTAAATTAGCATTTTTTTTACTGTTTGTTTTAATTCAACAATGTTTTTGTCCGACTTTATTTCTTGTAAAGAAAAAGGGAAAAGCAAATATTCGGTTTTCCTGCCTGTAAGCGGTTCAGAAATTGCACTTGACAAACTAAATGATGATGAACCAGTCACAAGAACTTTCAAATCTTTAAATTCATCATAAATTATTTTTAAGGTTTTACCAACATTAGGAAACTCTTGTGCTTCATCAATATACAACATTTCATAACCTGACAGTAAACCTTTAAGTTCCGTTAAATTAGGTTTGTCAAAAATTTCAAAATAATCATATAAATCTGAATTTATTGATAAGGTTTTTAAATTTGACAATTCTATTATTCGTTTTGCAATTGTAGTTTTACCTGTTTGCCTTGCACCATATATTACGGAGATTTTATTCTTATTAATTAAACGTTCTAATAAATATTTTTCTGTGGTTCTACCGATATACATAATCCTTTTTGCATCAAAAATACGACTAATATATATAATTAACAACTTTTAGGCGTGTTTTTTCTAGTTAAGTTAAAATATTAGGCGTAATTTTTAAGGTTAGCCATTAATTGTAGGCGTAATTTTTATGGACATACTTTCGTCATAACATTACCATAAATTAACTTTAATATCTCTCACTTTTCTAATTGTTCCGCTTTCATCTTTAACTCTTATTTCAGTAATCTTTACGATTGAACTTTTTTTGGTTTTTCTTATTAAATCTTTTTGTTCTTGTGAAAAACTTGCCCCATAAGCTTTTGCTTCTTCAACAATACTGTTATTTTCAACAGTTACTACGAAACTCAAAACCTCATATTTAAAATTAAAACTGCTATTTTTATTAAGAACTCTTATTCCTCTCACTCCTAATAAAGTCGTCTTCTGTGGTCCGTGTCCAAATTTTGTTCCTTGATTATCAAGCTCTGCAATAGGTTCAGGAATATATTTTACTCTGAATTCTTTCGTTCCAATTATCTTATCTTTGTAACTAACTCGAATTATTGTATTCTCAGGTTTTCGTACTCTTACAAAATAGCTACCATTTTTTTGTTTGTAAATAGCTCCATGTGAAATAGTTATTATAATGTCTTTATTTGAAATTCCGGAAACAGCAATTTCAACAGGATTATCTACACCGATATAAAAAACATTCATTTTAACAGGTGCAACAGCAATATTGTATTCTTTTTGAGAAAAAGAAATTAATGAAATTGAAATCGTGATGATAATAAATATTAATCTTTTCATCTTTTTTTTAATTAAATTTGCATAGCACTTTGGAAGTGCTATGCAATTATATCTATTTTACATATTCCTCCTATATTGCCCGCCGACATTGAATAATGCACCGGTAATTTGCCCGATGGAACAAACTTTTGCGGTGTTCATTAATTCCTCAAAAATATTTTGATTTTGAACGGCTGAATTTTTTAATTTTTCTAATGCCGCAGGGCAAGTTTCGGCTTGTGTCTTATGCAATTGTTCGAGCATGAAAATTTGATATTCTTTTTCGGTTTCGGTGGCACGGATAACTTCTCCGGGTGTTACTGTCGGCGAGCCTTGCGACGACAAGAATGTATTTACACCCATAATCGGTAATTCGCCGGTGTGTTTTAATCGTTCATAATAAAGACTTTCTTCCTGAATTTTACTGCGTTGATACATGGTTTCCATTGCTCCGAGAACTCCGCCGCGTTCTGTTATGCGGTCAAATTCCGAGAGGACTGCCTCTTCAACCAAATCAGTAAGTTCTTCAATAATAAATGCACCTTGCAGCGGGTTTTGATTTTTTGCCAAGCCAAGTTCATGATTTATAATGAGTTGAATAGCCATGGCTCGTCTTACACTTTCTTCCGTAGGGGTTGTTATGGCTTCATCATAAGCATTGGTATGCAGAGAGTTACAATTATCATAAATCGCATAAAGCGCTTGCAATGTAGTGCGAATATCGTTAAAATCAATTTCTTGTGCATGAAGTGAACGCCCTGATGTCTGTATATGATATTTTAACATCTGAGAACGCGCATCGGCACCATATTTTTTCTTCATAGCTTTTGCCCAAATAATCCTTGCAACACGTCCCATAACAGAATATTCCGGATCTAATCCGTTTGAAAAGAAAAACGAAAGGTTCGGTGCGAATTTATTGATGTCCATCCCTCGAGACGCATAATATTCCACGTACGTAAAACCGTTGGAAAGCGTAAATGCAAGTTGCGAAATCGGATTTGCTCCGGCTTCTGCAATATGATAACCGGAAATCGACACTGAATAGAAATTCCTCACACCCTTATCGATAAAATATTCCTGCATATCGCCCATCAGTTTCAAAGAAAAATCAGTGGAATAAATACAAGTATTTTGTGCTTGGTCTTCTTTTAAAATATCTGCTTGCACAGTTCCTCTGACTTTTGTAATTGTTTCAGTTTTTATTTTTTTGTAAATATCTTTCGGCAAAACTTGATCTCCGGTTACACCGAGAAGCATTAAACCCAAGCCATCATTACCTTCGGGTAAATCTCCTTGATATTCAGGTCGTTGAGTGCCTTTTACTTTATAAATATTGTTAATTTTTGATTCAACTTCAGCTTCCAAACCGTTTTCTTTAATATATTTTTCACATTCTTGGTCAATTGCGGCATTCATAAAATAAGCAGTCATTATGGGAGCCGGTCCGTTAATCGTCATCGAAACAGAAGTTTTCGGATTTGTCAATTCAAAACCGGAGTATAATTTTTTGGCATCATCAAGGCAGGCAATTGACACTCCGGAATTACCTATTTTTCCGTAAATATCGGGTCTGCGGTCGGGGTCTTCACCGTATAAAGTGACACTGTCGAAAGCTGTTGAAAGTCGTTTAGCAGGCATCCCGAATGAGACGTAATGAAAGCGTTTATTTGTTCGTTCAGGACCGCCTTCACCCGCAAACATTCTTGTGGGGTCTTCACCTTCGCGTTTAAAAGGAAATACACCGGCAGCATACGGAAATTCACCCGGAACATTTTCACGCAAATTCCATTTCAAAATTTCGCCCCAATCTTTGTATTTCGGCAAAGAAATTTTGGGTATTTTCAAATGAGAAAGACTTTTAGAAAAGGACTCAACTTTAATATCCTTACCTCTTACTTGATAAACATATTCATCGGCAGCATATCGTTTGACTTTTTCTTCCCAATTATCAAGAATTTTTTTGTTACGAGGGTCGAGATTAAGTTCCGTATCTTCATAAAGTTCCTTAATCTCTTCTGATGCTTTAGAGACCCTGCGGGTTTCCAAAACCCGCAGGGTTTTATTATAAGCAAATAAATTACGGGCAATTTCGGCTTGTTTTTCCGTCCAATCGTTGTATGAGCGGATTGTTTCAGCAATTTCCGACAGATATCTTATTCTTTTCGGAGGAATAATCAGTAATTTTTCCTGCATTTCATCTGTAAGCGCGTATTTTCCTCTAAATTCAATACCGGTTTTTTCGGAAATTAATTTCATTAAAGCCACATATAATTCATTGACTCCGTTGTCGTTAAATTGCGATGCAACCGTTCCGTATACAGGCATTTCATCAACTTTTTTATCAAAAATTTCATGATTTCTTTGATATTGTTTTTTAACGTCTCGCAGTGCGTCCAATGCACCTCTTTTATCAAATTTATTTATTGCAATGATATCTGCAAAGTCCAGCATATCAATCTTTTCCAACTGTGTTGCGGCACCGTACTCGGGTGTCATTACATACATGGAAACATCACTTTGATCGGTAATTTCGGTATCTGACTGTCCGATACCGGAAGTTTCCAAAATTACAAGATCATAGCCGGCAGTTTTTACGATATCCACGGCATCATGCACATAAGGAGAGAGCGAAAGATTTGCTTGCCGTGTTGCCAACGAACGCATATAAACACGTTTGTTATTAATGCTGTTCATACGAATACGGTCGCCGAGCAAAGCTCCGCCGGTTTTACGTTTTGAAGGATCAACAGAAATAATAGCAATGGTTTTATCTTCAAAATCATCAAGATATCTGCGTACCAGTTCATCAACCAAAGAAGATTTTCCGGAACCGCCCGTTCCCGTTATTCCCAGAACGGGAATATTTTTTTTATCAGCAATTTTACGAATTTCCGGAAAATCATTAATAACAGATTCCTTACAACATTCCGCAACCGTAATCAATCTTGCGATGGAGTTTATGTCTTTACTTTGAATTTTTTCAATTTCATGAATATCATTTACGGCAACCGGGAAGTCGGATTTTTCCATAAGGTCGTTAATCATCCCTTGAAGTCCCATTTCTCGTCCGTCATCCGGAGAATAAATACGCGTAATACCGTATTCATGAAGTTCTTTAATTTCTTCGGGAAGAATGACTCCGCCTCCGCCGCCGAAAATTTTTATCCCCGGTCGACCTTTTTCTTCCAATAAATCTTTCATATATTTAAAAAACTCAATATGCCCGCCTTGATATGAAGTAATAGCTATTGCCTGCACATCTTCCTGAACGGCGCAATCAACAATTTCCTGAACCGAACGATTATGTCCCAAATGGATAACTTCCGCACCGGAAGATTGAATGATTCTGCGCATTACATTTATGGCAGCATCATGTCCGTCGAAAAGCGATGCGGCCGTTACTATTCTTATATGATTCTTAGCTTGATATTTTTTTACTTTTTGCATTATCAAAGAATTATTCACTGTTAAATTAATTCCCAAAATTACAAAAAATAGGCTTATTTTAAGAATAGTTTAAGAATTCTGTTTGTTTCAAACTAATATATTTTTATTTTTACGGATTATAACAGAAAATAGATATATGATGTTAGAAAAAATAAAACAAACAGCTGATTTTTTAAAAACAAAAATTACAAAACAACCTGATGTCGCAATAATTTTAGGCAGCGGCTTGGGAGGGTTAGGAAATAAAATTGAGAATTCAATAAAAATTAAATATCAAGATATTCCGAATTTTCCGGTTTCAACCGTTGAAGGACATTCGGGACAATTGGTTTTCGGGACACTTGCCGGAAAAAACATAGTTGCCATGCAAGGTCGATTTCATTTTTATGAAGGTTACGGAATGAAAGAAGTGACTTTTCCCGTGAGAGTAATGCATTTTTTGGGCGTAAAAAATTTAATTGTATCAAATGCTGCAGGCGGATTAAATCCTAAATTTAAACAAGGCGATTTAATGATTATTACTGACCATATCAACTTTTTTCCCGAACACCCTTTAAGAGGTAAAAATTTTGATGAACTCGGTACACGATTTCCCGATATGAGTAAAGTTTACAATGACAATTTTGTACAAATTGCTGAAAGCATTGCGAAAGAAAATAATATATCCGTACAAAAGGGAATTTATATCGGAAGCTCCGGTCCTACTCTGGAAACTCCTGCAGAATATCGTATGTTCAGAATATTCGGAGCCGATGCAACCGGAATGTCAACCGTACCGGAAGTCATTGTTGCACATCATCAAGGTATGAAAATATTCGGTATGTCGGTCATAACAAACGAAAGTGAACCGGAGAATCCGGATGAAGAAACGACACACGAAGAAGTTCAGGATGTTGCCGGTTCGGTTGAACCTAAAATGACACAAATAATTGAAGGATTGATTGCGAGGATGTAATATATTTTATAAAAAGAGCTTGTCTGAAAAATCAACAGAGGTGTCATTCAGAACTTCTTTAACATGACTAATCAGACTTTTCAGACAGTCCCTTTTCTCTATTAAAAGAGACAGCCGCAAGCTGTCTCCTATTTTTACATACAATGTAAATATTGATCGACTAATTCTTTAATTTTGTCTTTCTTGCCGAAAAGCTCTTCACTTAAATGTTCATCATTATAACTTTTCAGTTTTGAAATAAACGCATCAACGGTACCTCTGGGAAAAACATTTTCTTTTTCATAAAACCCCCGATCTCTTTCCAGATAATCTGCCGAAGATGAACAAGATGTCGGCAGAGCAACCAAACTGTTTAAAACATCTTTATGTTTCTCATCGAAAATATTAACATTTACATAAAGTTCTTCCGCTCTTTTTAAAGATTTCGGATTTGTGAGACCTTCTTTTGCAGCTATAATTAGTCCTGCAATTAAATGATATAAATCGGCAGATCCGTCAGGAGCACGGAATTCGGCCGTTTGTTTTCCCGTAACATACGGCACATCCCCTCTTTCTTGCGGATTTGCATCTTTTATCATATTTGTTTTAGCTATCCAGCCCAAAGGAACACGAACCAATACCGAACGATTACTGTCGCCCCAACAAACCATAGTTGGTGCTTCTTGGTGAGGAACCAGTCTGAGATAAGATGTCGGAATGGTATTTCCGAATGCCGTTAATGATTGTGCTTTATCAAGAATTCCTGCAATTGCTTTTTTTGCCACATCAGTTATTCCGACTTCGTCAGCCATGACATTTACATCATCTTTATCAATTTGAAAATGAATATGAATACCGCTGCCTGCTTTTCCGACCGTAATTTTAGGAGCAAAACTGATTATTAATCCGTGTTTATTACCGAGCATTCTTAAAATCCATTTTGCAATAATCAACTGCTCAACGGCATTTTCAGGATCAACGGGCATAAATTCAATTTCATGTTGTTCATACATAAAATTTTCATCTTTAAAATTTCCGACTTCCGAATGACCGTATTTTATTTTCCCCCCGCATTGTGCAATTAATTGCATGGCTTCCAAACGTAAACTTTCATAATTTGTAAAAGGAAGTGAAGAATGATATCCTTTTTGGTCAACGGCAGGATATAAATCATCTTTTTTACCGATAATATAATATTCTAATTCGCCCATTGCTTTAAAAGAATATCCGGTTTCTTTACGAAATACCTGATGTGCTTTCTTTAAAATATATTCGGGTGCACTTTCAAGGGGCTTTCCGTCTTTTGTATAAAAAGAACATAAAATATCCAAAGTCGGTTTTTCGGCAAACGGATTTACAAATGCCGTACTGAAACGCGGTATCACATATA
>JANTGL010000059.1 GCA_024762915.1 Bacteroidales bacterium
AGCAAATTGAATTTGGGAATTTCAACATCATGAAATTTAATTTCGCTTTGAACGGAACCTCTTTGTCCCATCTTATCCAAGCGAGAAACAATTTCAACACCGGGTGCATCCGTCGGAACAATAAAACACGATAAGCTCCTGGCACCTCTTTCAGGATCGGCTTGCGCAAAAACGGTCATATATGTTGAAACTTCACCGTTTGTAATGAAGCGTTTGTGTCCGTTTAAAATATATTTATCGCCTTTCAGAATTGCATTCGATTTTATTCCTGCAACATCCGAACCGGCATTGGGTTCAGTTAAAGCATAAGCAACGGCTGCTTTCTTCTCAACAATTTCACCCATAAATTTTTTCAATTGCTCATCGGAAGCAGCAATTACCCATGGTGTTAAAGCCAACATATTGGCATCAATGCTGATACCGATTCCGGCACAAGCCGCACCGAGTTCTTCGGAACCTAATTGGGCATCAAAAATATTTAAACCTTCACCGCCGAATTTTTTCGGTATTTGTGAATTCATCAAACCTGCATCGTACGCTTTTTTTACAACCTCCCAAGGAAACTCTCCCGACAAATCATACTTTTCTCTTACGGGTACAATCACATTTTCTGCAAAATTTCTGTATTTTTCAACAATTGCCTGTTGCTCTTTTGTCAACGAAAAATCTACCATAATTATCTGTTTTTTAATATATTTATAAATGTTATTATTTAATTTTCATCTAATATTTTCTGAAAAACGGAAACTTTTATTTCATCATATTTATCATAATGAACAGCTGATTTAATCATTATTCCTTCAGGAACATGATCAACTAATACTTGCCATTTTTCTTGATTCAAAGATTTTACAAAATACGCAAATGAATGTGAAAATGAGTTCGGCGGCAAATATTTAAAATACATATCTGCAATTGATTTTAACATTTCGACATAAGGTTGTAAATCTGTTGTTGTCGATTCGGCATCACTGTCAATCCATGCAATCGGAACTTTTGCAATTGATTCTCGTTTAAATTTATCGGTTTTAATAAGTAACTCAATATCAAAAGCAAATTTCTTTTCAAAATTATGAAGAATAATTTTCTTGACTATATCTGCTCTAAAAGCTTTAAATCCACACTGTGTATCCGTGATATAGTTTAAACGTCTGACCATTCTTTTCCATAAGTAAATAAATAATTTACCGCGTGCATTCCGAGTTCCTTTTTTTATTACAACAGAAGCATCTTCTCTGCGAGAAGCAATTGCTGCATATTTTTCGTCTTTTATAATCGGTTCTGCCAATAAGCCTATTTGCCCTATATGCGTCGATAAATCGGCATCCGTATAGATAATAATATGGTTTTCGATATTTTTTTCAGCGGCATACCACATACCGTATTCAACAGATCCGCCTTTTCTGCTGTCATCCGTTGTTTTTAATCCTTCGGCAATTTTAAGTTTTTTATCAATTGCATTTTGCAGATATAATACTTCAACATTGTTACCCGAGTATCTTTTTTCCAAAATATTTTCGGCAATTTTTCCGCTGTTTTCAGGACAACCGTCATCAACAACAATCAAATCCCAACTGATAAGAGGAAATTCTTTAGTCAAGTTTTCTAATTGATTTATTTTTCGAATTAAAAAATCTTCACCGTTGGGGTGTTCTTCTTTTGTCAGAATACGATTATTTTCTTTATAAACTGCAAAAACAATGGTAAAATGAATTTTTTGTTTTATCTCTGATAATATTTTTTTTGAAATTGCAATCTTAACGGCAGTATGTTGTATTAGACTGTATTTTTCTTTAAACTTTATTATTTGAATTTCTAAATTTTTTAAATCCTCAAGAGAAACGGATTTAGAATATAAATGATTTGCCAAAAATTCAATATCTCGATTATGAGATTCATCAGTTAAATCAATTTCTGACGAATGATTTTTTGGTTCAAACGCATTTAATATTTCAATAAATTCCATCTGTTAAAATAAATATTGATTTGCTAAAGTATGAAAAATAAGTTTATTATGCAAGCATAATTAATGTTTAAGAATAAAATGTCAAAACCAGCTTTCTGTGTCCTCCGCGGTTCCGAAATTCACAAAGATAAATTCCTTGCCAAGTACCTAAATTTAAGTAACTGTCAGTAACGGGAATATTGACAGAATTTCCGATTATACTTGTTTTTATGTGAGCCGGTAAATCATCGACGCCTTCAAATGTATGTTTGTAATATGTTTGATTTTCCGGTATTAAATGATTAAAAACTGATTCAAAATCTTCTCTGACCGTATAATCGGCATTTTCATTAATTGTAATTCCGGCAGAGGTGTGTTTGATGAAAATATTAAGAATTCCGTTTCCTTTCATCTCAGAGATTTCCGATAATATTAAATCTGTAATTAAATGATAACCTCTTTTAAAAACAGGCAAAATAATTTCTTTTTGAATAATCATAAGACTTCATTTTTTAAACTACTTTTGCAATAATTTAAAATTAAAACAGTTTAATAAAACAACAAAATTAATTGCATGTTTTTTAAAAAAATCGTATTTTTTATTTTATTTTTTTCTTCTTCGTTTATACTGTTTTCACAAACCGTAAGGATATACGGAAACATTAAGGATGAAAATAATAATCCCTTACCTTATGTGAATATCTTTACAAAGGATAATAAAATTTATGATATTTCCGATTCTATAGGCAGGTTTTCCGTTCAAATTCCTGATTCCTACAAGTTTATTTATTTCCGATTTTTAAACGACGAACCTTTAAAAGCAGAAATCCCGAAGAATAACAGCAATAGCATTAAAATGAATATTACTTTGGGGGCCACTAATAAAATTGAAGATGTTGTTATTGAAGCTGACAAAGTTAATGCAACCGGAATTATTTCCGTTGAAGCTAAAATATCAGAGGTTTTACCTTCAATTTCCGGAGGGATTGAAAGCTTGATTAAAACAGAATTGGGTGTCACCGGATCAAGAAATGAATTAAGTTCAAAATATTCGGTGAGAGGCGGCAGTTTTGATGAAAATTTGGTTTATGTCAACGGTATTGAAATCTACCGTCCGCAATTAATTCGTTCCGGGCAACAGGAAGGATTAAGTTTTATAAACCCGTCAATGGTTTCGGAAGCAAAATTTTCTTCGGGCGGATTTGAAGCAAAATACGGCGGAAAATTATCTTCTGTTCTGGATATTTCATACAAACATGCCGATAAAAATGAATTTTCCGCCACGGCAAGTTTATTCGGAGGTTCGTTATTTTATCAACGATTAAGTAAGAATAAGAAATTAAGTATTCTTTCCGGTTTACGTTATAAAACAACTCGATACCTATTAAAATCTCTTGAAACGACCGGTGATTACGATCCGCGTTTTATTGATTTTCAAACGTATATCAGTTACAGAATTAATTCAAAACTCGACATTCGTTTTTTGGCAAATGTATCGGACAGTAAGTTTAATTTTATTCCTCAAAAAGGGACGACTAATTTCGGAAATGTTAAAAAATTACTTTCACTAAGCGTTTTTTATACCGGGCAGGAAACCGATCGATTTTATTCAAATACAGGCGCTTTATCATTCAATTTCCATCCGAACAAAAACTTAAATTATTCCGTGAATTTATCTGCATATTCGGCAAACGAAAGCGAGAAATTTGATATTATCGGGTTTTATGATTTAAATCTGCTTAATAATGATATCGGAGCGGATAATGCAGGAGACAGTACCTTAAATCTCGGCAACGGTGCCTACATGCAACACGCACGTAATCATTTATTAATCACCGGATTACAAGCAACACAAACCGGATATTACAAGAAAGATAATCATTATTTAAATTGGGGTATCATTTACAAATACGATTTAATTAATGACAAAATTGATGAGTGGAGTTTATTAGACTCTGCAAGTTATTCTGTTCCGAAAGACAACGAAAATCTTAATGTTGACGAAAATATTAAAGCACAAAATCCACTTTTAAATAACCGTTTTACATCTTATATTCAAGATAAATATCTGATTCAGGATTATTTGATGCAATATGAATTTATCGGCGGAATGCGATTTCATTACAACACTTTAGGTGATGAATTTTTGTGGAGTCCGCGTATTGCAATTGCGGCAAAATCGCTCGGTAAAAACAAACATGTTATTCGTTTCTCCGGAGGTATCTATTATCAACCGGTTTTTTACAGAGAAATCAGGAAATTTGACGGCTCGATTGCTGATAATAAAAGTGCTCAAAAATCAATTCACTTTGTTCTGGGACACCAATTTCGATTTAATGCTTTGGGAAGAAATTTTAAACTTTTCACGGAAATTTATTATAAAAAACTTGATAACATTATTCCGTTTGAAATGGATAATATTCGCGTAAAATATTATGCAGATACTCGGACTTCCGGCTACGTAAAAGGAATTGACACAAAAATAAAAGGCGATTTTGTTCCCGGTATCGACTCCTGGTTCAGTCTTTCGTTTTTAAAAACAGAAGAAAAAATTTCAGCAATTATTAATGAAACCGACAGTACTTTTTTTATTCCCAGACCGACTGACCAAACCGTTACGGCAAACCTTTTTGTTCAGGATTATTTACCCGGCAATAAAAAATTTAAAGCTTATTTTAATTTTGTATTCGGTACGGGATTTCCGTTCGGCGAACCCCGAAATATTGCTTACAAAGCGCAATATCGTTCTTTTTCGTATCAACGTGTTGATTTGGGTGCTTCGGCCGTTATAAAAAAAGAGAATAAAAGTTATAACAGTAAATTCTTAAATTATTTTAAATCGATTTGGCTCACCTTAGAAGTTTTTAATATGTTAGGAATAGAAAATACAATTTCTTACCGTTGGATTCATGTTGTACCGAATTCTTCGATTGCAGCCAATACTATTAATAATAATTTTCCTGTTCCTTATAATCTTACAGGCAGACGTTTTAATTTAAAGTTATCGGTAAAAATTTAAGTAAACTGTCTTGTTTGAAGATTAAAAACGCTATAATTTTGCTGTTTTTCTGCGAATATTTATATTAATTTTCTATTTTCGGATTTTGATTTTTTAAAATGACAATACATTTTTTATATCCGACATTTTTATTTGCACTGTTTGCCGTTCTTATTCCGGTTATTATTCATCTGTTTAATTTTAGGACTCATAAAACGGTATATTTCAGCAATGTACAATTTTTAAAAAATGTAAAGCAAGAAACAAAGTCAAAATCAAATTTAAAACATTTACTGATTTTATTCATGCGAATTTTTGCAATTTCGGCAATTGTTTTTGCATTTGCTCGTCCGTTTATTCCTTCCGGCAATGAAACTGCAAAGCCGCGGGAAAATAAAATCGGAATATACATTGACAACTCATTCAGCACGGAAGCCGAAAGTAAATACGGTAAAATTCTTGAAATTGAAAAGAAAAAAGCCCTTGAAATTGCAAATGCGTATCCGGAAGACGCTGAATTTTTATTTTTAACTAATAATTTTGACTTAAAACATCAACATTTTGTTTTAAAAGAACAATTTAAAGATTTCGTTTTAGAAACAAAAACAAGTCCTGTTTTCAGAAATACAAGTTTGCTTGTTTCAAAAATGAAAACACTTTTCGGAAAAAACACAAAAGATACTTATTCAATCTATATTATTTCCGATTTTCAAAAATCAAGTTCCGATATTGAAACGATAAAAACAGACAGCAACCAAAATATTATTTTTGTTCCGATACTTGCCGAAAAAACAGCTAATCTTTTTATTGATTCCGTATGGTTTGAAAATCCTTACCGTCCGATTAATCAAACTGATGAAATTAATGTAAAACTAATCAATACCGGTGACGAAGCATACACCCAAATGCCTTTAAAACTGTTTATTAACGACCAATTAAAATCAACCGGGAGTTTTAATATTGAGGCACATTCGCAAGCCACGGAGAGAATAAATTTCACAAATAATAATACGGGGACGGTAAACGGAAGAATTGAGATTTCTGATTTTCCGATAACTTACGATAATTCATTTTATTTTAATTATAATTTAAACGATACAAATAAAATATTGATTATCAGAGAAAAAAATCGAACCAACAAATTTATCAATTCGGTTTTTTCAAATTTAAATTATGCATCGGTAAAAACGATTTCAATAAATCAAAGTCAAAACTTTAATTTCAATGAGTATAATGTTGTAATTTGCGACGGGTTAAAACAAATTGACGAAAAACTGAAAGCGGATTTTTTAAATTTCATTCAGGACGGAGGAACATTGATTTTGTTTCCGGTTATTAACTGTAATACTGATTCTTATAATAAATTTTTTAATGAAGCCGAACTGAATTTTATTACCGGTTTTGATACTTCAAAAATTGATGCCGAAAAAATAAATTACAACAACGAAATATTGAAAAATGTTTTTAAGAAAAAAGAACAAAACCTTGATATGCCTGTTTTTCTGAAAAGAATTATTTTCAGTGATCAAACAAATATTGACGAAGAAGTCTTATTATATTCCGAAAAAAATGATAAACTGATAACATCCGGAACCTACGGCAGCGGTAAAATTTTCACTTTTGCTCAAGCAGCAGATAAGTCATACGGAAACTTAGTTTACCATCCGTTATGGGTATCACTGCTTTACAATATGGCTTTTTTTAATACATCCGGAAAAGATATTTATTACACCATCGGAACTGATTTTGTAATTCACGTAAAAAATAAAAAATCTGTTTCTGATAATATTTTTCAGATCTTAAATAAAGATAAAAATATTGATATTATTCCTCAATTTTCAAACACTGAAACTTCTGATTACAGATTATTTATTAATAAAATGATTCAAAAAGCAGGACATTACAATATTGTATTAAATAATAAAACAGTTAAAGGTATTTCTTTAAATTATAATCGCAGAGAATCGAATTTAGAACATTATTCAGTTAATGAACTTCAAAATTTTGCAAGTGATTTTCCCGAACAAAACATATCGATTATTAATCCGGAAAAAGAATTATTGAAAGAAACCGTTTTAAATCAAAATCAGGGTATCCGATTGTATAAATTATTTTTACTTCTTGCTTTATTATTTATTGCTCTGGAAATTGTATTTATTAAATTTTTGAACTAATGAAACGATTATTTATTTTAATTATTCTGACAGTTTTCTTTACAGGAAAATTATTTACACAAAATATTGATACCTTAATATTTTATGACTATAAAATTATTCCGCTTCATTATAAATTTCAAAATACGGTTTTTGAAGAAATTTCAGGTATTGATTATGCCGGAATTCCCGGAAAATATTATTTATTACCGCAATCGGATTTTAATCCGCATTATTTTCTTTGCACAATTAATGAGCATAAAAATCAAATTACTTGGCATCTTGACAGTGTAATTTCAATAAATGCTAAAGATTTCGACGGTGAATCCATTCGATTAAATCAAAAAACACATGAAATTTTTCTGACCGAAGAACTTACAAAACAATCTTTCTTAAAAAAAATTAATTCAGACGGAACAGTAAAAACAATACTTCAGTCCGACAGCAGTCAAAAATTTAACCGCGGCTGGGAAGGAATGACTTTTGATAACACTTACGAAAATCTTTTTATATCTCTGGAACAATCTTATAACAAACCTATTACGGATATTTTGAAATACAATATATCATCCGGTAAAATTGATACATTCAAATATAAGTTAGATATTTTGCCTGATGACACAAGAAACGATAACGGTATTACGGAAATTTTATATGTAAACGATACAAGCCTTTTAATTCTTGAAAGAGATTGGCAAAAATCAACAAAGCATACTTCCGTAAGAGTTTATAACGGAATTATTGATTACGAAACTAAAAAAGTTAAAAAAACAAAATGTTTATTCAATTTTGATAATTTATATTTCAAACCCGATAATGTTGAAGCAATGACATTTAATGCCGATCGGTCAAAAATATTGTTTATGACGGATGACAATAAAAGTAAGCATCAGCAAACCCAAATAATTTGTTTTAAAATTGAATACAATTAAGCAGAAACACCGTAAGAATATTTTCCGGTTACTTGGCTGACATCACCGTTATCATCTTCAATTGTATAGCTCCAAGTTATTTCCGTATAATCATCAGAAATCATTCCGCTTCCTTTAAAGGTTTGATTATTTTTTGTTTGTTCCGGAATATCAAGTGTTAAATCCGTATGAACGATTACATAAACGGATAAATCAGTTCCCATTTTATGAAAATTGGAAATTAAAACTTTGATATCGTCCGTTGGGTCCGGTGAAATAACGGCATTAAAATCAACATTAAAACCGTCCTCATCCATTTTACAAGTCCATTCTCTTGAAATTTCAGTAATAATTTGTGAAGTGTTTTGCGGTTGAGCAGGTTCGTCAATGCATGATATAAAGAGTAAAGAATATACTAAAAATGCAGTAATTAATTTAAGTCGTTTCATTGTGTAAGATTTTAAGTTCACTAATAAAATATCAAAATCAATGCCGAAAAATGATTTTAAAAATCTACAATTTCTATAATTTCAATATCATAAACCAATGCCGAGCGTGCAGGTATCTTTTTCATATCGCCGATTAAACCGAATGCTAAATGCGGCGGTAAAATAAATCGTGCTTTTTCCCCTGTTCGCATCATCAAAAGCCCTTTTTCCAGACCGGATTCTTTCCCGGAAGCTCCTATCTTAACTTGTGCAACACCGTCTTTTTCGGATGAATAGCACAAAGTACCGTCTAAAAGTTCAATCGTATAATTATAGCGAACAATATTGCCGTTATTAATTTTTGTTCCGTTTGTTTTATTGTAAATATCATACCATAAACCATCCTCTGAAACTTGCATATCCCACTGATGACGAACAATATAACTCCGGATTAATTCACTGTCTCTTTCCAATAGAAACTGATTGGCTTTCATTAGACTGTCCTCAATTAATCTTTGTTGAAATTTGGGTTGTTGCGTAACAGCATCATCCGAATTACAGGCATAAATCAACATAAAAACAAAACTGATAAATCCTATTTTCTTAATAATTGTCATCTTAAAAAATTATTTAAAATATTCTTTTGCAGATTCAATAATATATTTTTCTGTTTCAGCATATGCTTTATAAATTCTTCCGCCGGCTGCATTTTTGTGCCCTCCACCGTTAAAATATTTTCGTGAAAACAAATTAACATCATAATCTTCTTTAGATCGTAAAGAAATTTTTATAAAATCATCATTTTCAATAGCGATTAAAGATACATTCACATTAGAAACTGATAAAGGCATATTCACAATACCCTCATGATCACCGGCTTGGAAATCAAATTTTCTCAATTCTTCTTTTGAAATCATCATGTATGAGAAACTGACTTCGGGAACAATTTTCATTTTTTCATACAATAAATAACCTATTAACTTTAACCGTTTTAAGGAAAAATTATTATTTACTTTATCGTAAATTTTATCTTTATCAATTCCGAATTTCAGCAGTTCGCTGATAACTTTAAAGGTTTCCGGGAGTGATGAATTTACGGAAAAATTTAAAGTATCCGTCATGATACCTGTAAAAATACAAGTTGCCGCATCTTTATCAAGATATTTTTTAAAATTCATCATTTCAATAAATCGAAAAACAATTTCCGAAGCTGAACTCATTTCCGTATCAGAAAAAATAAAATCAATTGCTTCGGACGGTTGCGGATGGTGATCCAACATCACTTTTACGGCTTTCGAATTTTTTAAGTCCGCTGCAGCAAATTCTGTTCTGCTTTCATCATTAAAATCAACATAAAAAATAATATCCGCTTCATTTACAGCTTGTAATGAGGTCTTTTTATTATAAAGAAAAATATCTTCGGCACCGGGCAACCATTTCATAAATCCCGGCAAATCCGAAGGCATCATAATCGAAACTTTAAAACCTGCATTTTTTAAGGTGTGGAACAGTCCCAAAGAACCGCCTAAACTGTCACCGTCGGGATTAAAATGTCCGGTTATCAGTATTTCTTTATCTTTTGTAAGAATTTTTGATACTTCTTTTATAAAATCTTTTGTAAGTGTTTTCACAGAATAAAATTTAATTCGCAAATATATATTTTTAAGTCTTAAATTACATTTATATTTTTCAAAATTCATTATTGTTGATTTTATTATATTTTTGCATTCAAATTAAAAACTGAAGAAATGGGAAATATTACATTCACAATGATTAAACCGACTGCAATGAACAAAGGTTTTGCAGGAAAAATTCTGGAAAAAATAACCGACGGCGGTTTCAGAATTCAAGCCATGAAAATGCTGAGAATGAGCAAAGCGGATGCCGAAAAATTTTATGAAGTACATAAAGAAAGACCTTTTTACGGTGAATTAACAGAATTTATGAGCTCGGGACCGATTGTCGCCGCTGTTCTGGAAAAAGAAAATGCGGTAGAAGATTACAGAAAATTGATAGGTGCTACTAACCCTAAAGATGCTGACGAAGGAACAATCAGAAAATTATATGCAACAGATATTCAAGCAAATGCCGTTCACGGTTCGGATAGTGACGAAAATGCATTGATTGAAGCTTCTTTCTTTTTCTCTAAAAAAGAACAATTTGACAAAGACGGAAATTTAATTTAGAAATCAGACATTCCAAGTCGTAAGGATTTGGAATGTCTCCTATTTTTTAATAAATTTCAAAATTTGCTTCCCTTCTTCTGTATTAATTTCAACAAAATACACGCCCGAATCGAAATTATGAAGATTAATTTTCGTTGCGCTGAAATTAAGTTCTTTTTGATACAAAACTTTTCCGATAATATTTAATATCTTAATAGTTGATATATTTATTTCGGACTGCACATTCAAAATATCTTTTGCCGGATTAGGATATATTTCTAAATCTTTATAATTTAAATCGGTAATACCGTTACTTTTATCCGCTAACCATAAAGTTGCATTTGTAATTAATATACCGTTATCTAATTCATTCCACCCGTCATAAAGATTATCACCTGAGTGACCTGTTCCGTCATCGGCAGGCGAGCTGTCAACCAACCCTACAACTTTACCTTGCCCGTATCGAGAATATGCAACCATAACTTGCGAAGTACCTGAAGTAGAATATCCGCTTCGAAAAACAACTCCTTTCACTGTAGAATTTTGTGACGAATTGATACTCATTGAAGTAGAACCGTGAAATTCCATTCCGTTAACATTTCCGGCAACACCGTGTAATAAAGGATCATTCGGATCATTTTTCATATTATGATTGGGATAATCATTAATATAATCCGTTTCATCGAAAATCATTCCGAAAGCATTATTTTGTACAGAATTATTTGTAATTAAATCACGCCATGCCGCATAAGCATCCCAACCGTCACCGTCTCT
>JANTGL010000060.1 GCA_024762915.1 Bacteroidales bacterium
TTCCATTGATTTATCGCTTATTTCCGACAGTAAGTTTTTAAACCTTAATAATGTGTATTTTTTGTTATAAGTACCTCCGAATTGGTCCGAAAAACCGTCGGTAAACATATATATTATATCATTTTTTTGTAATGCAACTTTTTGCATTTTGAATTTAACTTCTTTATAATATACTCCAACCGGGTTCGGAACTGCCACTAATTCAATGACTTCATTATTTCTGATTAAAAAAGCGGGATTGTTTGCTCCTGCAAAAAATAATTCGTTTGTATCTTTGTTAATACTGCACAATGAAATATCAATGCCGTCTGATTGTTCATTAAATTTACCGGTTTGTCGGAAAGATTTTTTCAAAATCAAACGCATTTCTTCCAAAATTAAATCCGGTCGTGTCAGGTCTGAGATTAACGTTAATTCATTAAGAAAAGAAATACCCAGCATGCTTACAAATGCACCGGGAATGCCGTGTCCCGTACAATCAGCTGCGGCAAAAATGATAAATTGATCTTTTTTAACTGTCCAGTAAAAATCTCCGCTGACAATTTGTAAGGGTTTATACAATATCAAATGTTCTTTAAAAATTTGTGCTAAAACTTTATCTGAGGGTAGGGCGGCTTTTTGTATTTTTTCTGCATATTCTATACTGTCAGTAATACGTTTATTTTGTTTTTTAATTAAGGTATTAATTTTTTGTTTCTGTTTCAGAAGGAAGAAAATTATCAAAATGATGATTAATAAGAAGAATACAATTGCGGCAAAAATATAATTCTGTGTCTTTTTTATTTTAATCCGGCTGTCTCTTTTTGCTAATTCAAGTTTTTGCCGATTTATTTGTTCTTGACTTTTACTTGCTTGATATTTTGCTTCTGTTTCTTGAATCTGACGCATTTTCTCTTTAGTAAAAATGCTGTCTCCCAGGGTTTTATATTTTTTATAATAGTTTAATGCTTGAGCAAATTGATGTTGATTTTCATAAATTTCAGATAGTTGTCGGTATATATCTCGGATAAACGATATCGATTGAATTTCCTCGGCAATTGATAAAGCTTGATTGGCATACGCTTTTGCTTTGTTAAATTTTCCGGTTTTGGTGTACACATTTGCTAACCCCTGCAAAATATAAATTTTACCTTGTTTATTATTTAATTTCTCCGTAATAATCATTGCTTTAGCAAGATAGATTTCAGCTTTATGAAAATCTCTTTTCTTTACGTAGCAATCAGCCATGTTATCATAAATTTGAGCTTTAAAAATTAAATCATTTTGCTTTTCTGCAAATTCCAAAGATACCTTAAAATGTGTTAAAGCTTTATCTGTTTCGTTCATTTGCGTTTCAACAATTCCGATATTGCTGTATATTTTTGCAATACCTTGCTCATTATTATATTTTACGGAAATTTCAAGAGATTTTTTATAATATTCAAGTGACTTTGTCAGATTTCCTAAATAATAATGAATCAGTCCGAGATGAAAATATTGTGCGGCAGCTTCCTTCTCAGGAATAATTCCTTTTTTTATCAGAGTATCCGAAAGTGTCTGTGCTTTAATAAAATTATTAAGAGCAACGGAATAATAACCTTTATCGATATAAATATTCCCGATTCCGGAATAAATATCCGTATTTAATTTTTGTGCTTCCGTTATAATATTTTGATGAGCGGAATATTTTATCAGATGCTTCGTCGTTTGAAGTGCTTTATTATAGTTTTTTTCTGAAAAAGAAAAATCCATCTCTTCATATTGACTAAATCCTTTTGAATAATAACATAGGGCTAACAGGAAACTTCCTTGTTCTTTTTTATTCACATTATTTGACTTTGCGAGTTTTGATGCTGATTTTTCAGCTTTATTAAACCAGAACAAAGCAGAATCTTTTTTGTTTAAATTGTGATATTGATAGGCAATCTTAAGATAGGTTTGAATCTTTGACGAATCAGAACTTAAAATTTTTGAAGTCGTAACCAATGAGTCGATTACGGTAATTTGAGAAAATAATATACCGGTAAATGAAATGAAATAACTTATCAGAATTAATTTTCTCAACATTTTGAATATAAATAAGATTTTCTTTTGCAAGATACTTTAAAATATTCAAAAATAAAAATGACACAGTTATAAATTTATCCGTGCCAGACTATTAAAAGCTTTTTATTCTCTTGATTAATAAATTGATACGATAAGTTGTATCGATCGGTTTGATTTTTTGTAACGGATGATATTATCTCTCCTTTTTCTTGTATTTGAAAGAATTCTAAAATAAAATCTTTTTTAAAATCATAACCGCCGCCGCCCTTTATTTTATATAAAGTTTCTTTGCAGCACCAATGAAGATATATTTTTTCAAGAGCATTTTTTTCAGTTATTCTTTGCAGAATATCTTCAGGAATAAATTTTTGTGCAGTTCTTAAAATACGATCGGAGATAAATTCTGTGTCAATTCCGACGGCTTGATGTTTGCTTATGATTATTCCGATATAATTTCCGGAATGTGTTATTGAAATGTATTTTTCATGATTAATATAAGGATTTCCTTTATCATCATATTGTATTTTCAGATATTTTCCGAGCATGTTTTTCAGTAAAATTCTTGTTCCCAGCCATTCGACTTTTCGTTTGTTGTTTTTTATTTTAATAAAATTATTTTTTTCATCATCACTTAATTCATCGAAGATTTTTTGAAATAAAACGTCCGTATTTTCTTCAAATTTGGCAAGTTTCAGATTGTAATTATCTGTTATTTTTTCAAAAATGATATCCGCTTCGGGCATATTTTCTGTATCTTTGTTCATTGCTAAAAAACAAAAGTAATAAAAAAATAAAAGGTCTGAGATTAAAATATTATTTAATCCCGGTAAGTTCCGTATAACCTTTAAAATAAATAAAAATAGACACATGAAAATATTTACTTCCGACCTGACAAGACAAGCTGATAATTTTACGATTGAGAATGAACCTATTTCTTCTTTAAACTTGATGGAAAGAGCTGCCGGACGAGCAACGGATAAAATTCTTAAATTATATTTTAATAAAATTAATTTTTCAATTTTTGCAGGTCCGGGGAATAACGGCGGAGACGGATTGGTTATTGCAAGGCTTCTTGCCGAAAAAGGATTAAATGTAAGGGTTTATTTTGTAAAATTTACTGATAAAATTTCAGATGATTGTAAAGCAAATTATGAAAAACTGCAAGCCATAAATGAAATTTCGATTGTCGTTCTTGACAGCATTGAAAAATTTCCGAAACTAAAAAAGAATGAACTAATAATTGATGCTCTTTTCGGTTCGGGATTAACACGTGTATTAAAAGGATTCCCTGAAGAAGTCGTAAAAAAAATCTATGATTCTGAAAACGAAGTTGTTTCAATTGACAGTCCTTCAGGACTTTTCGGTGAGAATAATCCCGTTGCTGAGAAAACAATTGTTAAAGCTAATCATACAGTAACTTTTGAATATCCTTCTCTGTCTTTTATGTTTGCCGAAAATGAAAATTATGTCGGGCAATTTCATGTGATTGATATCGGTATTCATAAAGAGTTTAAGAAAAAAACAAATTCGCCTTATTATTTTATTCAAAAAGAAGACGTAAAAATTCGTAAGAGAAAACAATTTTCACATAAAGGAAATTACGGGCATGCTTTGTTAATAGCCGGAAGTTACGGTAAGGCAGGAGCCAATATTTTTGCCGCTAAAGCAACTCACAGAATGGGGGCGGGATTGTTAACGTCAGTTGTTCCTGTTTGTAATTATCAGATTTTGCAAATTGCTTCACCCGAAACAATGTTGAGTGTAAATGAAACTGAAAAATATATTTCCGATTTGCCTCACTTAATTAATTTCAATGCGGTTGCAGTCGGTCCGGGAATCGGATTTGCGAAAGAAACAAAACTATTGCTTAATACTTTAATTGAAACTTATAACAAACCGATTGTTTTTGATGCTGATGCACTGACGATTTTATCGGAAAACAAAGATTGGCTGAAAAAAGTTCCCGTAAACAGTATTTTCACACCGCATCCGAAAGAATTTGAGCGATTGGTCGGTAAAAGTGAAAATAATTTTGATGAAATGCAGAAACAAATTGAGTTTGCAAAAAAATATAATATATTCCTAATACTGAAAGGAGCATACACAGCTGTTGCAACTCCGGAAGGGAAGGTGCTTTTTAATTCAACCGGAAATCCCGGAATGGCAACAGGCGGAAGCGGTGATGTCCTTACCGGTATCATTCTTTCTTTGTTATCGCAACAATATACTCCCCGGGAAGCTGCAATTTACGGAGTTTATATTCACGGGCTTGCAGGCGATTTTGCCGCCGAGAAAAAAGGTCAATATCCGCTTATTGCATCAGACATAATTGATTTTTTACCCGAAGCTCTAAAAAGTTTGGAACAGTAATTTATTTTACGGCAATTGTTTCAATCTCAATTAATACGCCCAAAGGAAGTTCCTTAACGGCAAATGCGGCTCTTGCCGGCGGATTTTCCGAATAATATTTGCCGTAAACTTCGTTCATTGCTGCAAAGTTGCTCATATCACTTAATAAACAAGTCGATTTTACAACTTCTTTAAACGAATAACCTGCCTCATTCAAAATTGCCGATATATTTTGCATCACTTGTTCGGTTTGTTCCGTAATGCCGCCTTCAACAATTTTACCTGTTTCGGGATTTATCGGAACTTGACCCGAAATATAAAGGGTATTTCCTGCTTTTACTGCTTGACTGTACGGACCGATTGCTTTCGGTGCCTTTTCGGTATGTATTATTTGTTTCATAATGTATTTTTTTACAAAATTAAAAAAATGATTTTATAATTTTGTAAATAAGGAGAGTTTTAAAAATATTTATTTATTTTTGTATTAATTGCCCGATTTTTAGGAATTTATGAAAATTTACCGTACTCATAATCTGATGTCTTTTACGACCGAATTATTAAATAATAATTTAATTGTATATGCATCCTTTATTTTTTTATTTTTTCTGATAATTTTACTTCTTATAATTTTTGTTTCAAGAATAAGATTAAAAAAAACAAATTTTCTTTTATCTGAGAAAAACAAAGAAATAGTTTCTCAAAGAGAAGAAATTCAGAAACAAAAAGATAAAATTATTCAAAAAACAATGGATTTGCTGGTTTTGAATAAAGAATTGAAAGAAAATGCCGAATTAAGAGGCGGTTTAACGAATATGATTGTCCATGATTTAAAAAACCCCATCAGCAACATTATTAATATTTCCGAAAACAGAGAAATTACTTTTTTTGCGAAAGATATGTTAACGATGGTTGAGAATATTTTAGATATTCAGAAATATGAAGGGATGATTATGCCTTTAAACAAAAAAGATATTCTTTTGAAAAAAAATGCTGATGAAGCAATGAAGCAGATCAGTCTTTTTGCCGAGCATAAAAATATCAAAATTGAAAATAAGATTAATGATGAGGTTTTTGTTTCGGCTGATGAAGATATTTTAAGACGCATTTTTGTTAATCTCCTTTCAAATGCCGTAAAATATACGTTTGCAAACGGGATTATTAAACTTGAGTCCCGTCCGGTAAATAACAATTCTGATCGTATTAAAGTATGTGTTACGGATAACGGTATCGGTATAAAAGAAGAATCAATACCTTTAATTTTTAATAAATTCAATCAAATACTTGCCAGAAAAACCGGTGAAGCACGTTCAACCGGAATCGGATTAACCTTTTGTAAAATGGCTGTTGAAGCACACGAAAGTGAAATTACGGTTAAGTCTGTTCCGAATGAATTTACAAGTTTTGAATTTAAATTAAAGGTTGCCGAAATTAAAAAAACTCATTACGGGCAAAGCGGAAATATTGAAAAAGTAAAAGCCATCAATTTAAATTTTGATGATAAAACTTATCTCAAACAATTCTACGATGATTTTAACGTGCTTGATGTCTATGAAATAAGCGAATTAAGAACGATTCAGAATATAATTGATGAAAATTTTTCGGAAAATGTCAAGAAATGGAAAAATGAATTAAATAAAGCAATTTATAATTGTAATTCTGAATTGTATAATGCATTAAAAAAGAGTATAAATTAAATTCTTTCTGACAAATGGCAGATTTTGTTTCAAATAAAATATTATTGGTGGATGATGACCCTCATGTAATAAATCGAATTGTTGATATTCTTTCAAAAGAAAAAACAAATTACGACTTTTATCAAGCTAATAACGGTGATCTTGCATTTAAAATTGCAGAAAATAAAATTCCGGATTTAATAATAACGGATTGGGATATGCCTTTTGTTAACGGAATTGAATTGATTAAAAAATTGAAAGATAATTCTTCCGTAAAAGAAATCCCTGTAATAATGGCTACGGCCGTTATGCAATCTTCAAAGGATTTAAAGTGTGCTTTGGAAGCCGGTGCTGCAGATTATATTCGTAAACCGATTGATGAAATTGAATTAATCGCTCGTGTACAGTCGGTTATTAAAATTTCTGAATACAATAAAAAGATTATTGAAAATAAAAATCGTGAAATAGCCGAAAATGCGTTAATGTTAATTCGTAACAATAAATTTAATATTCAAATTATCAAAAAATTTAAAGAACTTCATGAAAAATTAAATGATCCTGATGATGAAACCGAAAATCTATTTGAGTTTATTATAAACAGTATCAACGAAAAAGTTAAACAAGATTCATGGCAAAAATTTGAATTAATTATTAAATCTAACAATAATGATTTTACGGAGAACCTTTTAAAGAAGTTTCCTAATCTTACCAATTCCGAAATTAAATTATGTACCTTCCTTAAACTCGGAATGAATACGAAAGAAATTGCATCGGTTCTCTTTCAAAGTCATGACAGTGTGAAAGTTGCACGTTCCAGACTTCGCAAAAAAATAAACTTAAATTCAGAACAAAACTTATCTGCCTATTTCTCTTCATTATAATTTTATTTATCCGGATTCTTTTGAAACATAAGAAATTTAACTGTTTCTAAGCTTTTAACTTGTTAATTTTTAATGTTTTTTTTAAAATGTTAACCTTTTGTTACCTTTTTTTTAAAAATAGAATAATTTTATCTTATACTATTGCATATTGAAAGATAAAAACCTGTCGATATTTAAAATTAAGATATGAATAATAAAGATAAATTTACTGAACAAGCTGAAAATATTATTCAGGAATGTGAAGATCATATAAAAGATTTGGAGGAGATTGTTAAAAATAAACAGCTTAAAAAAAAGAATATTAAGACTAAACAAAATAATAATATACATTAATTAAAAATTCAAAAATTATGACAAAAGCAGATTTAATCTCGGTAATTTCGTCCGAAACAGGAACAGATAAAGTTATTGTAAGAAAAGTGGTTGAATCGTTTACCGAAAACGTAAAAAAATCATTAACCAAAAATAACAATGTTTATCTCAGGGGGTTCGGAAGTTTTATTATTGTAAAAAAAGCTCAAAAAACTGCAAGAGATATTCGAAAAAACAAAAAAGTTGTAATCCCCGAACATTACGCTCCGAAATTTAAACCTGTAAAATCTTTTGTTGATTCGGTTAAAGAAAATGTTAAAATGTAAGATATTTGTTATATAATCCTTTCTTTAATGTATCTTGAAAGTATATATATGTTGCATATTTAGGATATTTAATATGCAACATATTTTAACTGTAGGGAATAATCTTTCTATGAATCATTTTTTTAATTTATTCTCGAAACATTTAAATAAAATTTCCGTAGGAATCAATAGAGGATAAAATAATCCTAATATAGATAAACGGAGTTTTTTAAATTCTGACTAAAAATAAATAACAATTAAAAAAAATAATTATGAAAAAAACGTTATTTTATATTTTTTTGATTTATAATCTTTTAAACTTCAGGAGTGTTTATGCTGAAGGAATTAAAGAATTGGCGAACGGAACAACCAATTATCCTGAAACTAATTTTGGATCAAATGGTTGGGCAGACCCCGGAGCACCGGATTCACGGAAATTATATATATATATAAAAGATCCTACGACAGAAAGTGTTTATTTCGGATTTTCCGCAAATGGGGAAGTTTACAATCTATACGATCCGAATGGTGTTTTAGTTTATACAAATACATCAAATGCAAACGGTGCTAATGTAAATCAGGCTATTGCAGGTCCTGCTCAAATAGTTGGTGCAACCGGTTATAATGCCCAGGTGTATACGCCTGCTGCAGGTTCTCCCTCCGGGAGTTATTATCTCGAGTTTGATGGCTCTGCTAATATGACCTATTGGGATATTTCAGTTGCAAAATCAGGAAATAATTATACCGAATTAGGTCGAATTTGGTCAATGATTTGGTGGATGAATATGGGCGGCTGGGCTGCAGGTGATTCTTTTGAAGCAACTGTTTATGCTTATTCTACAGAAGGGTTTGTATCAAAAGTTGATTATAAAGGTTCCGATTTCAGACCATATGTGTTTTCGATTTATTATAATGCAAACGGTCCCGGAAATTCCGGTAATATTGAAGAAGACAGAAAGTCTGTAAACGGAGCAAATGCAGGAACTCCTTCATTCCCCGTATTTTTAAACCCCCCGCCGGAAGAAATTATGCCCAGTGCCTCATTCGGTGATATAGTTGCTACTCCGTCTGTAGTAAGGACTGCAGCTACAGGTCCCGATAAATACAGTTTTAATTTATCTTCAACACAATTAGGTACTTTCAGAATACTTTTAAATATTGAAAACCCTTTAGTTCCTGATGTTTATGATGATGTCCCGAATACAACCGACAGAGTGATTGTTTTTGATGTGATTCCTGCTCCGGGAGAAACACCGCCTTATATTCGTTCTATGCCGTGGGATGGTATTGATGGTAACGGGACTGAATTAGCTGACGGTTATTTGTTGCATTATACGGTATCTTATGCTGACGGAAGAAGTAATTTTCCGACTTATGATGCTGAATACTTGTATAACGGATTAACAGTTACACAAGTAAGACCTTCAAATCCATATATTGTTACATTATATTGGGATGATTCTAATATTCCTGACGCACCAGGCGACGGAAGTTCTAAAGTAGAATTGAACGGTGCACTTTCACCGGCTCATTCATGGTCTAATTCTGCCTACGGAGATCAGAATACAATTAATACATGGTGGTATTGTAATGTCAAGCAAGATGTTCAACAAACCATAGTACTGCCTTCTTTAAGTGTTACTGCTCCAACCGAACAGGCCCATGATATTGTATTTTCTGAAGTAGGAAATACGGCAATGAAAATCGATTGGACAAACGGAAACGGAGCACAGCGAGTTGTTTTTATGAAACAAACGACAACGGGAGAACCTCTCCCCGTTGATAATACAACTTATACGGCCAATACTGATTTTGGCTCTGGTGACCAAATCGGAACAAGCGGATGGTTTTGTGTGTATAACGGTGCATCGAATCCGCAAGTTGTCGTTACGGGATTAGTTGAGGATACAGATTATAGAGTAATGGTTTTAGAGTATAATAACGGTTCGGGTACAGAACTGTATAATACAAATACGGCCGTTATTAATCCGGCAAATCAAAAAACAAGTATCATTACTCAAGCTACAAATGTTAATTTTACAAATGTTTTATCAAATTCATTTACGGTGAATTGGACAAACGGAACCGGAACAAGAAGAGCAGCTTTTATTAAGCTTACTGCAACTGCAGGAGATGCCTTGCCTGCTAATAATACGACTTATACAGCTTCAACTCTTTATGGTTTAGGCGATCAAATAGGATCTACCGGTTGGTATTGTATTTATGACGGTGTGGGTTCATCTGTTGATATAAGCAATTTAGCAAAATCTACCGATTACACGGTAATGGTTTGTGAATATTTCGGTTCACCCGGTAATGAAAATTATGTTACCCTAACAAATGCGACTGATCCGAATAATCAGGTTACTGCAGCATTATCTCCGGCTCATCATATTGTTTTTAGCGGTATTACAACAAACTCTTTTCAAGTGGATTGGTTAAACGGAGACGGTATAGCCAGACAAGTTTTTATTAAACAAACAACTTCTGCAACAGATGAACCGGTTCCTGTTGACGGTACAACATATACGGCGAATACTGTTTTTGGTTCCGGACAACAAATTGGCACAACCGGTTGGTATTGTGTGTATGACGGAGTTCCTTCAACGGTTTCAATATCAGGATTAACCCCTTCAACTGAATATCGTGTGATGGTCTGTGATTATACAGCCGGATATGATTTTATTGAAGGCAGTGTTCCTACAAACCCCTTGAATCAAGCAACTTACGGTGTAACGCCGACGATTCAGGCACATGATATTACCTTTCCAAACACAGGAGCAACTTCTATGGATCTTAATTGGATTAACGGAAACGGAACCGAAAGAATAGTATTTGCAAAACAAACAAATATCGGACAACCTCTTCCGGTTGACGGAACAGTGTATTCTGCTAATTCAGGTTTTGGATTGGGAAGTCAAATTGGTACAACCGGATGGTACTGTATTTATAAAGGTACAGGAACCTCTGTTACAATGAATAACATTCTTGAAGGAACTGAATATCGTTTTATGGTTTGTGAATTTAATCAAGATGCAACAGGCCCGTTATATAATACTTCAACTGCAGTTTTAAATCCTGAAAATAATACATCATTATCTGCAGGGATTACTGTTTCATTAATTTCTCAGCATACGACTGAAGCAGGACAAACAGCAACTTTTACGATTGTTTTGAATACTCAACCTGTTAATGATGTTGTTATCGGATTAAACTCAGATGATACCGGTGAAGGTACCATTGCTTTAACAGATGTTACTTTTACATCAGCTGACTGGGATATTCCTCAAATAATTACTGTTACTGGGCAAGATGATGCTATTTTTGACGGTAATATTACATATAATATTATTACAGCAGCAGCAACAAGTGCTGATTTAAATTATAACGGTATAAATGCTTCTGATGTAGTTGTCATAAATGATGATGACGAATCAGCACCGACAGTCACTTTAAGTGCTTCACCAATTTCGATAATAGAAAACGGCGGCACCTCCACATTGACTGCAACTTTATCGAATGCGACTTATGAAAATGTTACGG
>JANTGL010000061.1 GCA_024762915.1 Bacteroidales bacterium
CAAGAACAAATGTTGTTGCCAATCCCATTCCTAATCCGTTTATGGCTGAAGTTGTTGTACCCAATGTGGGACATAAACCCAGAAGCATAACAAATACGGCATTTTCGGCAAAAAACCCTTTGGTAAATATCTTTAGTTTGCTCATTTTTTAATAGTTGAAAGTTTATAAAGTTCTTAAAATCAATAATCTGATAAAAAAACAAATTTTAATCATTCTTTTTAATTTTTTTAAACGCATTATATGCACGCTCTGTTGCATCGCAAAATGCCCTGGAACTGATAGTTGCAGCTGTTATTGCATCAACGGTGCCTTGGTCTTTTGTAACTTCAATAATAATTCCGTCATGATCTTTATCCGGAGTATTCGGGACATCCATAGAATCAAATTGATTGCTGAATGTTGATTTACTTCTTTGCATTTTATCTCCCAAACCCGGAGTTTCGTGATGTTCCAAAACGGAAGTTTTATGAATATGTCCGTCAGGATCAAAGCCGACCATTACAGAAATTAATCCGCTGAATCCTTTTTTTGAAAACGTTTTAATCGCATATCCAACAATTTTATCGTCTTTTTCAGCCGGATAACATTCTACGCTGTCACTTCCTTCAACGGGTATTTTAAACATATCTTCAATCGGGTTGTTATCAAAATCGTTAACGACATTTTTAATCGCTTTTTTCTTTTTTTCAAGTTTGGCTTTTGCTATCGGATCTTTGGTTTTTTGATATACAAAAGCCAATGTGCCGGCTGCAATTGCAGAAACCAAAAAAAGGACGATTACCATATTTGCAAATGTAGATTCTCTTTGTTTAGCCATTTTTCCGAATTATAAAATCATTTTATTTTTTAATTTTTTCGCCGAATCTCTTCGGTTTCATATACATATTAATTAAGGGTACAAATGCATTCATTATCAAAATTGCAAATGAAACACCTTCCGGGAATGCACCCCAAACACGAATAATGATTGTTAATAAACCGATAAAAACACCGTAAAGAATCATGCCTCTTTTACTCATCGGGGAACTAACATAATCGGTAGCCATAAAAACTGCTCCCAGCAGCAGACCTCCGCTTAATAAATGAAACATGGGATCGGCAAATTTTACGGGATTAGCATACCATAAAATACTTGTAAAAACAGCAACCGTTCCGAGAATTGATACCGGAATGTGCCAAGTAATAATTTTTTTCATCAACAAATAAACCAAACCTATTAAAATGGCAGCTGCACCTACTTCACCGAGAGATCCTCCCGTATTCCCTAACAACATTTGCATATAATCAGGAACTTGACTCGTGAGTTTTACGGCAGATTCACCGTTTCTGAGACCTTCAGCTAAAACACCCAAAGGCGTTGCTCCGGTCGTAACATCCGTATATCCTAAAAGATGATTGCTGATTGGACTCGGTTTAGGCCAAGAAGTCATTTGAACGGGCCAAGAAATAAGAAGAAATACACGTCCTGCCAATGCCGGATTAAAAAGGTTATTTCCCAAACCTCCGAACGAAATTTTAGCTATTCCGATGGCTACAAATGCTCCTATAATAACCAACCAAATCGGAAGATTACTCGGTAAATTAAATGCTAACAATAAACCGGTTAAAGCTGCAGAGCCGTCAGTGATTGTTGAGGGCTTTTTCAGGACAAATTTTGTTAACAAATATTCAAACAATATGCAAGAAAGTACGGAAGTAATAATCACAATAATTGCTCCCAATCCAAAAAACCAAACGGAAACAAATAAGGTAGGTAATAATGCGATTAATACGCCGTACATCAATTTTTTCACGGAATTTGTTCCGAGTTGATGCGGTGAAAGTGAAACAATTAATTTAGACATAGAATTATATTATTATTTAATTTCTTAATGTTTATTATTAGTTGTAATATTTAATTAAGTTTTGACTGTTTTATTTCATACTTTGTGCTCTGCGCATTGCACCTACGGCGCTTTTACCCAATCTGATATAATCCAATAAAGGTCTGTCAGACGGACAAGTATAGCTACACGATCCGCATTCGATACAATCTAAAACGTCTTCTTTTTCACTTCTTTCAACCATAGCTTTTTCTGCGAGAGTCATTAATAAAAAGGGTTCTAAACCCATCGGACAAACACCGACGCATTTTGCACAGCGAATACACGGTTTTATTTCTCGTCTTTTTGATTCTTCTCTCGGTAATATTAATATTCCGGAAGTTCCTTTAGTTACGGTAACTTCAGTTGAGTTTAAGGCTTTTCCCATCATCGGTCCGCCGCTGATAATCTTTCCGGTATCCTTCGGTAAACCACCGGCAGCTTCAATCAACATACTTATCGGAGTACCTGTTCTGACCATTAAATTTTTTGGTTCTGAAACCGATTTTCCCGTAACGGTTACCACACGCTCAAACAAGGGTTTATTTTTTTGTACGGCTTCATAAACAGCAAACACCGTTCCGACATTATGCACAACGGCACCAACGGCAATCGGCAAACCACCGGACGGAACTTCTCTTCCCGTAACCGCCTTAATCAACTGTTTCTCACCACCTTGAGGGTATTGAACTTTCAATGCCGTAACAGAAATGCCGTCATAATTTTTAGAAAGTTTTTTCAAATGAGCGATTGCATCTAGTTTATTGTTTTCAATTCCGATAGCTGCTTTATTAACGTCTAATGCTTTCATTAATATTTTTGTCCCAACCAATATTTCTTCTCCTTTTTCAAGCATCAATCGGTGATCTGCTGTCAAATAGGGTTCACATTCAACACCATTAATAATTAACACTTCAGCTATCATACCTTTGGGCGGAAGAAGTTTTACATGCGTAGGAAATGTTGCACCTCCCAAACCGACAATTCCGGCATCTTGTATTTTTTTCAAAATTTCAGTCTTATCAAAGCTGAAAGTTTTTATTAAATCGGTATTTCTGTTAATGTTTTCATCCCATTCATCTTCTTCAACATTAATTACTATTGCCGGTTTTTTATAACCGCTTGCATCAGCAATATTATCTATTTTAAAAACCGTTCCTGAAACAGAAGAATGAATATTAGCAGAAACAAAACCACCGCTTTGAGCAATAATTTGACCAACTTTTACCTTATCTTTTTTATTTACAATTATTTTTGCGGGTGCTCCGATATGTTGTGCAATAGGAATTGTAACTTGTTTAGGTATCGATAAAATTTCAATTTTTTTATCCGGAGTAAGTTTATTTTCCGGCGGATGAACACCGCCTTTCGGGAATGATTTTAACATTTTTAACGAGTTAAATTCTGTTATTTTAAATTGCTTTATCTTCTTTATTTTCGGTATTTTCTTTTGCTGCTTTAACCAAATCAACACCTTCATTATTAGAATCCTGTTTTTCAACGGATTTTATTTTCCTTGCCGGAAGATTCACTTCCCAAATGGCATCCGTCGGACAAACACTGACACATTTTCTGCAAAGCACACATTTTACGGGATCGATATATGATAAGAAGTTTTCAATGGTAATGGCATCGTATTTACATTCTTTAAAACACAAACTGCAACCGATGCAAGCTACTGAACACGCTTTTTTTGCAGGTCCTCCTTTGTCTTGACTGATACATGAAACAAAAATTCGGCGACTTTTTTTGCCGACCGGTCTCAATTCGATAATATCTTTCGGACACGCTTCGACACACGCACCGCAAGCCGTACATTTATCTTCCAAAACAACGGGAAGATCTGTTTCCGGATCCATATACATGGCATCAAAATTACATGAATCAACACATTCGCCCAATCCGAGACATCCGTATTGACATGCCGTATCACCGGAATACAAATTAGCCATAATTGTACAATTCGCTGCTCCGTCATAATCCGTCGTTTTTTTCCTGAATTGAGGGGCACCGTTACATCTTATAACAGCAACTTGTTTATCTTTTTCCTCAACTTCTCTGCCGAGAACTTTCGCAACCCGTGCCATGGTTTCATTTCCTCCGACAGGACAAAACAAATCATCTAATTCATCAGCTTTCACACAAGCTTCCGCAAAATTACGACAGCCGGGAAAACCGCAGCCTCCGCAATTTGCTGCAGGCAATTCACTTTCTACTTCATCAATACGAGGATCTTCAAAAACTTTAAATTTTTGTGAAGCCCAATATAAAATAACGGCAGATAATAAACCTACTGCACTGACTGTGATGATAGTTGCTGTTACTACTTCATTCATATTCAGGTTTTTTATTGTCAAACAGTAACTCCTGAAAAATCAGGTTCTGTATTTGATTTTTTTATAGAAAATGAGAATGTTTTTTTGATTTTATCTTTTGTTAAATATAAAATTAAATAATACGGAACAAGTGCTCCTAATGCCGTTAATCCGGAAATTCCTTCATTTTTTGTCAAAAACATGGTAACAGCAAGAATTGTAAAAACAATTACAAACGGCAATAAATAGCCTAAAAAAAGAGCACGGTATCCTAAAGTTTGTTTAAAATAGACATCAATTGAATCACCAACCCGATATATTTTCGGATTTGGTATTGTAACATCGATTATTTTCTCTTCAACATCCGATACCGAACAACTTGTATTTAATTGGCATGAAAGGCATGCAGATTTTGCAATGATGCTGACTTTAAGGTCATTTCCAGCAATTTCTTTAATCACACCTTGATGTTCTATTTGTTTAATTTTCTCCATTTTATTTTGAAAAAAGCAAATTTAAAAAAAGCTTGGGAATTCAAACATGACAAATACACATATTTTATAATTTAGAAAGCTTATAAATTATAAGATAAAATCCTCTTATTATCTTTCAAGAGAATTCGTAACGGAAAGCTCTTTATTAATATCTTGTTGAATTACAGAATCTTGCGGAAGAAATGCACTGATTATTACAAAAAGGGCAAACAAGACAATTAAGATACCCGTTATTCTGTTTATCCATAACAAATTACGGAGTCGAATTCGTTTTTTAAAAATCGTTACCAAACCAATCAGACTCAACCACCAAATAAGAGAACCTGTGAATACCGCAATAATCATAATAAAAATATGAAAATTACTGACTGCCTTGTCAATCATATTAAATGCCGTAAAGAAAGCACCGAATGCCAGAATTGTTATCGGATTAGAAACCGTGATAAGAAAACTTGTAATATAATCTTTATAATAATTATTTCCTTTCACTCTTAATTTCCGGATTTGCTTTGCAGGATTTGAAATTGAAATTCTGATACCTACAAGAATTAAAAATGCACCGCCTATGATTCGAATATATGTTTGATTTTCAATCAAAAAATCGGATATAAAAGTAATGCTGAAGCCGGCAATTATTGCATAAATAATATCTGCGGAAGCAGCTCCCGAACCCGAGACAAAACCCGACTTAAACCCCTTATTTAATGTCCGTTGTATACACAAAACGCCGATGGGACCCAAAGGTGCAGAAACGGAAATTCCGATGAGTAATCCTTTTATGACAAATAATAAATCCAAATATTCAAATTAAAAGAGTATGCAAATGAACCAAAAAAAACTGAGCATTAAAAATTAAATCTTTCAAGAATCGTATCATCTTCAAGTTCTTTTGATAATGCTTTCAAGGTATTTAGAGGGACATCAAAAATATCCAGAATCATTAAACCGTCCACACAATTATTAAATTTAGGATCAACATTAAAGCCGAGAAGTTTGGCATTTAACTGTATGTATTTTTTAAATAAAACAGGGGTATTATAATCAGGTTCAATATCTTGTATAAATTTATCTAACTTTTTAACATCTTGTTTTGTGTTTTGAATAAAAACGTCATTGTCAAAATTAGGATTTTGTTTAATTTTAAAACGTTTTCGAGGTTGAATATATCTTGATAAATCCTGATTGAAAAAATTTTCTATAAAGAAATCAATGATTAAACTTTGAGAAAATTTTGAAAAATCATTACTGATACTTGCCGGCCCTAAAAGATAACGATATTCAGTATTTTTTAATAAAAAATATAGAATTCCTTTCCACAATAAAAAGAGAGAAAAAGGTTTTCTTTGATATTCTTTAATAATAAAAGAACGTCCTAATTCCAAAGATTCTTCCAAAACGGGATGAAAACCTGTTTTTAAATTAAATAGTGTATTTATATAAAATCCGTTAACACCATATTTTTCCATTATTTCATTCCCTTTTCCTACACGATAGGCACCGGCAATTTTTTTATTCTCATTATCCCAAATAATTAATTGATAAAAATATAAATCAAATTCATCAATATCAAGACTCCGATTTGTCCCCTCACCAACTTCTCTGAAAGTAATTTCTCTTAAACGTCCGATTTCATTCAGAACATTCGGTATTTCAACGGTAGGACCACAAACAACACTGTATTCATTACTGTCAAAAAGATGATATTTTTCTTTCAGTAAATTTATTTCCGGTTGAATCTTTTCAAGCGGTATAGGATCAATAATTTTTTCAATTTTTTTTGCTTTCGGAATAAATTTCGGGCGAATAAATTTTTTAACCTCAAAAGGCGTTCCTAATGCATATGTTTTAGCTCTTAAGAATCGTGATAACCGTTCAATATCATGGAATTCATTTAACTCTTTAACACTTATCGGTTTATTAATACGAATTTTTATGATTTTTTTCTTCTTATTAAAAAATTCTTTTGATAATCGAGCCGTTTGTAATGCAGGATAAACATTCCCGAGCAAATGAAAAATCCAACTGTTGTTACCTTGAAAATAGATCGGAACTACCGGAACTTGAGCAAGTTTAATTAGTTTAATTAAAGAATATTGCCATTTTCGATCGCTGATATTATTCAAAGAATGTACTTTTGAAATTTCTGCAGCCGGGAAAATTCCTAATGCATTACCCTCTTGAACATGTTGTAAGGTTCTTTTTAATGTCGTAAAACTAAATTTGTTTGGTTTTGTTTCATCATTTTCTGTTAAAGGAATTGAAAAATCATTTAAGGGTTCAATGGTATGCAAAAGAAAATTTGCCAACAATTTAAAATCAGGTCTTTTCTCAGATAAAATTTTCAACAATAATAAACCGTCAATTCCGCCGAAAGGTTGATTAGATACAGTAATAAATGCTCCGTTTTCGGGAATTCTTTTTAAATCCGTTTCATCAACTTCAAATTGAATACCGAGAGAATCAAGCACTGAATCAATAAATTTCGGACCGTTTTTATCAAAATTTTCCGAATATAATTTATTGATCTTATTAAACCTTTTCAATTGCAAGATAAATTTTGCAATGATGTCATTATTAAATTTTTTCTCAAATCCGGGATTAATAAAATCTCTGCCTCTAATTCTTTCCATTTAAATAAAACATTAAGATTAATTTTACAAATATAGAAAAATACTTTAACTTTATCGTCAATATTTTTTCGGATGAAAAAGCTTATAAGTTTCATACTTCTTATTCTTACCCCTGTTTTTTTATTTTCTCAAACAGGTACGCCTTTTATAAAAAATTTCTCTCCCGAAGAGTATTCGGCTGAAGGACAAATTTGGGCTGCCGTACAAGATGATAACGGCATGATGTATTTCGGCAGCAATTCCGGAGTTTTAATATATGACGGACACAATTGGGAAACGATTAAACTTCCGAATAATTCTCCGGTGAGATCTTTATGTAAAAATAGTGACGGTATCATATTCGCAGCTGCCGTAGGTGAATTCGGATATATTTCTCAAAATGAAAACAAAGGATTTAAATATGTTTCTCTTTCTGAAAATCTGAACGATTCTATGTGTTCTTTTTCGGATGTTTGGACAATGAAAGCTGCCGGAAATACGGTTTGGTTTGCTACAAATGAATTTTTATTCAGATACAATGCGAATAAAAAACCTTCCGTAATAATCGTGAATAAAAAGCAGCCTCCTTTTTTATTATACAAAGCCGGAAAAAATATTTTCGTTTCAATCAGAGCAAAAGGAACATATAAAATCACGAATGACAGCCTCATTCCTTTAAAAAGAATGGAAAAAAGGCATCCTTGGTTTATGATTCCTTATATTAATGACCGAATAATTATCGGAGACCTTGACGGTTTATCAATTTATAATCCCAATGAACCCGATTCCGATAAATTCGTTTCGTCCGATATTTATTTTGATAAAAAAAACATTAAAAAAACAAATGAGTTTTTAAATCAATACCAACTTTATACCGGTGCCGTTGAAATCGGAAACGGAAAATATGCCGTAGGGACTCTTCGTAACGGTATCGTAATAATTGACAGAAGCGGAAAAATAATAAATATTATTAACGAAGGGAAAGGCCTGCAAAGCAATACCATACATTCTCTGTATAAAGATATGCAAAATGAATTATGGGCTTGTACGGCATACGGGATTTCAAAAATTGACATAAATACGCCCTATGAACTTTTTAGTAAAAAACAAGGTATAAAAGGCAGCATTTATGATGTATTGAGATTTCAAAATCAATTTTATGTAAGTTCAAATTTGGGTTTATTCTATTATACAAAAACAGGATTTAAAGGGGTGGAAAATCTCAGCGGCAAAAATGCCTTACAAATTCTTTCTCCTTATATTTACAATACTGAAAAAGATTCATTTTTATTTGTGAATACAATATACGGAATGTATCGAATTGACAATAATCATCCGATAAAAATTAACAGTATTTCTTATAATTCAATCATTCAATCCGATTTTATAAAAAGCACGGTTTATTTAACCGTAAATTATGAATTATTCAGAATGACTTTTCAAAATAATACATTCTCTTCACCGGAAAAGATTGAAAAATTTGAAGACTTAGTATTTTTAGGCTATGAACTTGATAAAAATAATTTGTTTTTAATCCTCAATGAAAGAGCCGTTTTATATAATTTAACAACACATACTTCTTCAGATATTAAAATTGATGCAAAAATAAATGATATTGATAAAATTGACGGAAAAATCATTGCTTATACCGATAAAGGTCTTTTTACATACAATCCCGAAAAAACACAATTTATTAAAGATGAATTATATACAGCAGAATTAGAAAAGAATACAGAAATTTTGCAATTCGAGAAATCTTCTGAAAATTATTTTTGGCTTTTAGCTAAAGAAACTGAAAATAATAATCCTTTTGTTGCAAAAATTAATAAAAAAAACGGAATTTTTCATATCCAAAAAAAACCTTATAAAAGATTTTCAGGTATCAATGCCGTCTATCAAGACGGAGACAGCCTTTTGTGGGCGATAAACAGTAAAATACTGTACAAATATACAATTCGGAATAATAAGAATTTTAAGAAAAAAGCAAATTGCTTATTGCGGAAAATAAGCTTAATAAATGATTCCGTCATCTTTTCAGGTGTCATTTCTTCCGGTAAACCGGTTGAAGAACCTTCTCAAAATGTAAAAATTAATTATGATTATAATGACATCTCTTTTGAATTTTCCTTAACTTCTTACGAAGGTAATAAAAACGAATACAGCTATAAACTTGAAAGAGACAATGAAAAATCATGGTCATTATGGACTGAAACTAATTTTAAAGAATATACAAATTTATATGAAGGAGAATATACTTTTTCAGTTAAAGGGCGAAATGTCTATGGTGCTGAAAGTGAGCCCGTAAAATTCACTTTCGAAATCCTTCCGCCTTGGTACAGAACATGGTATTTATACCTCACATATCTGATTTTTTTAACTTTTCTTATTTGGGGATTTGTAAAATTAAATGCCAAACGTTTAGAACAAGATAATATCCGACTGGATAATATTGTGAAAGAACGAACAGCAGAAATTTTAACTCAAAAAGAAGAAATACAAACACAGGCAGATTATTTGGAAGATGTTAATAATGAGCTCAATCAAAAGAATGAAGAAATAAGTACGATTGCCGAGAATTTAAAAGAAGCAAATTTAAAGATAAATATAAAAAATAAATACATCATAGACAGCATTAATTATGCACAAAAAATTCAAAAAGCGGCTTTACCTTCCGATACTGAAATATCAAAATTAATTTCAGATTTTTTTATAATATACAAACCGAAAGATATTGTCAGCGGAGATTTTTATTTCATAAAAAAAAGAGGTGATTATCTGATACTTGCAGTTGCAGACTGTACCGGACACGGAGTTCCCGGCGGATTTTTGGCAATGATGAGTATGGCAGTATTAAGCGACGTTGTTCAAGATACCGAAATTACAAATCCTGCGGCAGCACTGGAAAAAATGAGAACTGTCATTAAAAAAGCTTTGCATCAAAATACCTATTTAGAAAGTCAAAATGAAGGTATTGAAATTGCTTTATGTGCCATAGACACAAAAGATTTATCTTTAGAATATGCCGGAGCAAATCATCCGCTTTTTATTACAAGACAAGAAGGTGAAAAATTTGAAATAATTGAAATAGAAGCCGACCCGCAGCCCGTTGGTATTCATTATAAAGAAAAACCGTTTGAATTAAAACAATTTCAATTAAAAGAAAACGATATGATTTACATGTTTTCAGACGGTTATTTTGATCAATTCGGCGGTCCGAATAAGAAAAAATTCCTGCTCAATAACTTAAAAGATTTATTGAAAGAAATTTCAAGTGAATCAATAAAAATTCAGAAACGTAAAATCCTAAATGCATTTAACTCCTGGAAAGGAGAGAATAAACAAGTTGATGATGTTTTACTTTTAGGAATAAGAGTCAAAAACTTTTAATTATTCGGAATAAAACAACAACATATCTAAAACGGTTTTGTAGCAAACCGGACAAAATTCATCTGTTGCATTAGAACGCATTTTGCAATCATGCATCGGTCTGTATATTCCTTTTTTTACATATCCGCCACCTTCAAAAGCCCCTATTTTGTCAATAAATTTTGTACTGTCGGGTGTGGGAACAGGTGTATCTTTATCGACCAAATTTTTCCATTTAGAGTCAAAATCAACCAAATTAGTAATATTCACTTGCCAAGGTTCAACGCTCATATCATACAATTCATCAGCATTATCGTAACCGTATTGATATTCATCGGCAAGAGCCGCAAAAGCATGACCGAATTCATGAGTAAAAACTCTGCCTGAATACTGATTATCCGCCGAACATAAATTATAATAGTTATAGACACCGCC
>JANTGL010000062.1 GCA_024762915.1 Bacteroidales bacterium
ATAAATATTTTTGAAATATTAAAGTTGTATTTTGTTTTTAGTTAAAAATTCAGTTTTGCACGATTGTTGCATATTTAATAAAAAATTTACGGATATGAGAAAATTATTACTTTTTACATTAACTTTTACACTGTCAGCAGTTATCGGTTTTTCACAAAGTGCTAAAAAAGCTGAGAAACTTTTATTGATGAATAATATTCCTGAAGCAATTAAAGCTTATCAGAAATTAGTTGAAAAAGATCCGAATAAGGGAGAATATCATATGAATTTAGGCGAATGCTATGTCAGAACACCTCAAATCCATGATTTGGCTATTCCTGTATTGCAAAAAGCTGTCAGTATCTTTGAAAAGAAAAAAAAGAAAGAAGCTTTTATCAATGCAAAATTTTTATTGGGGAAAGCATATCATGTCAATTATATGTTTGATGATGCTATTCAAATTTATAATGAATTAATTATCAATAAAGAATATAAAAAATATAAATCAGTAGATATTCTTGAAAATGAGATTAGAGCATGTGAAGCAGCAAAAGCAGAATTCAAGAAACAAAAGAAATTGAAAGTCATATCACCGGGACCGGGAATTAATACCGAATTAACACAACATTCACCTGTTTATGTTGAAGATAAAGGCATATTTATTTATACTTCAAAAGAAAAAACAAAATTCAGAACCGAAAAAACTGCAGACGGAGAATATGACGAAAACATTTTTTTTATTAATATCAATAATGAAAATGATCGTGAACCCGATCCCTATGACAAACCGTTAAACTCAAATGATAATGAGGCAGATTGTTGGGTTTCAAAAGACGGAACTTTTATGTTGCTTTATAAAAACGGCGATATATATCAAAGTGAATTTAAAGGAAATAATTGGTCAAAACCGACTAAATTTAAAGCTGTAAATTCAAAATATAATGAAATGCATGCTTCAATGAATCAAGATAAAACGGTTTGTTATTTTTCGAGTGACAGACCGGGCGGAAGAGGCGGTAAAGACATTTATTATATTAAAAAGAAAGGCGGAAAATGGTCGGATGCAAAAAATTTAGGACGAAAAATAAATACAAAATTTGATGAAGAAAGTCCTTATATTCATGAAGACGGGACATTATATTTTTCATCAAAAGGACATAACTCTATAGGCGGTTATGATATTTTCAGTGCTGCCGGAACGGGTGTCGGAAGATTTTCAAAACCTGTAAATCTGGGGATGCCGGTTAACTCCGTAGAAGATGATTTGTTCTACTTTGTTACTAATGATAATAAAATCGCATATTTCATGTCTAAACGACCTGAGGGGAAAGGACGAGGTGATATTTTTAAAGTAAATTATGCCGATTCTTCTTTATATTATTTAACAATTACCGGCAATGTTACAAACCAAGAACAATCCGTTTGTAATGTAAGTGTCAGTAATATTGAAAATAAAAGTAATTTTTTCAATTCAAATGTAAATTCAAACGGAGATTTTTCTATTAATGTTAAAAGAGATCAAAATTATTTTGCCGCTTTAGAATCAAACGGTTATTTTTTTGAAGCACTAACATTTTCAGCTCCTTTCAGTGATGATTATGTTAAGGATATCGGAACATATCATCTGAAAAAAATCAATAAAGGGAAAGTTCATAAAATTTATTCAATGGATTTTAATGAGAACAGCGAAACTTTAAATAATGAAAATGAATTATTTTTAAATACATTAACTCGGTTTTTAAATTCTAATTCTGATTTGGTTGTAAATTTATACTCGTCTAAAGATGTTGACGAATCAATAGGTAAAATAAGAAAACAAGAAATTATTAATTATTTAAAATCTCAGGGAATTGAAGAAAATAGAATTTTTGTTGATTTATTGGATTACAATTCTAATAAAGAAGATATTTTAGTTACAGTTCTTGACAGGCAAAGTGCCGATAATGCTTTCAGCGAAGTCGTTGATAACAACAATACAAATGCTGATGACTTAAACAGCGGAAGTATTAGCGGAGTTTATACAATTCAACTCGGAGCATTTAAAAGGAAACTTCCAAATACACACAGATTTTTTAAAAATTTTAGAGGTAAAACAAAAATACGAAACGGAAAAGACGGTTTGTATCACTATACATACGGTAAATACAAATACAAAACCGATGCTGAAAAATATTTAATTACTGTTCATAAAATGGGTTTCAGGGATGCTTTTATCAGAGAACTTGAATGGTATAAATAGAAACAGATGAGCTTAACAAAAAAAGACTTTCCGGGAACGGAAAGTCTTTTTTTGTTATAATAAAAACAAAAACTTAGTTTGCATAAGTTCCGTTTTGTAATTTTTCATGAATTTCTTTAAAAGCATCAATTGTTTTGTCTACATGCTCTTGCTCGTGTGATGCAGTAGGTATTAATCGTAACATGATTTTACCTTTAGGAATAACGGGATAAACAACGGCAGAACAAAAAATACCGTAATTTTCGCGAAGGTCTTTAGTTATTTTAATAACCAGTGTGTCATCACCGTCAAAAAATACGGGAGTAACGGGAGATTCAGTATCACCCAGATTAAAACCGTTTTCTTTTAAACCTTTTTGTAATGTATTTACGATTGACCAAAGTTTATCTTTTTGTTTTGTATCTCTTTTTATAATTTCAAGACGTTTTAATGCACCGAAAACCATAGGCATGGGCAGTGATTTTGCAAATATTTGCGAGCGCATGGTGTATCTTAAATAATCAATAATCGGTTTCGGACCCGAAACAAAAGCACCGATACCGGCCATTGATTTTGCAAACGTACCGAAATAAATATCAACTTTATCTTGAACACCGTAATGTTCTCCTGTTCCGGCACCGGTTTTACCCATTGTTCCGAAACCGTGAGCATCGTCAATAAATAAACGGAATTCGTATTTATCTTTTAAATCGGTAATCCCTTTTAAATTTCCTAAATCGCCTTCCATTCCGAAAACGCCTTCCGTGATAACTAATACACCGCCGTTATTTCTCTTAGCAACGCGTGTAGCATGTTTTAATTGTTTATCCAAACTTTCCATATCGTTGTGTTTAAACACAAAACGTTTTCCCATATGCAATCTGGAACCGTCTAAAATACAAGCGTGAGAGTCCGAATCATAAACAATGACATCATTTCTGTCAACCAATGAATCAATAATTGAAACCATTCCCTGATAACCGTAATTAAGAAGATATCCACTTTCTTTACTTACAAAATCAGCAAGTTTTTGCTCCAAATCTTCATGATATTTTGTATTTCCGCTCATCATTCGGGCACCCATCGGGTATGCCATTCCCCATTCAACGGCTGCTTCTCCGTCTGCTTTTCTGACTTCGGGTAAATTTGCTAATCCGAGATAATTGTTTATACTCCAAGTGATTACATCTTTACCTTGAAATGTCATAACGGGAGCAATTTCGCCTTCCAATTTCGGGAATGTCATATATCCGTGTACGGATGCTTGATATTTTCCTAAATCGGTTTTTGATGTGTCTAATTTTTTGAATATATCCACGACCTTGATTTATAATTAATAAATATTGTTTTTTGAGATTGCAAATATAGAAATTTTTACATCTATCAGGAATATTAAAAAACATAATTTTTTACAGATAAGCAAAATTAGTATCTTTGCAGCTTATTTAAAAAAACGGATTTTTGCTTACAGTTTGATGAATGAATAAATCTTGATATTCGGAATTCAATGTTTGTAGATTTTAAGCAAATAAGATGACATATTATATAAGCGGAATACAACAAATCGGGGTCGGTGTTACCGATGTTAATAAATCCTGGAAATGGTATCGTGAAAATTTGGGATTTGATATTCCCGTAGTAGATGCACCCGGAACAGCCGAAAAAATGCTGAAATATACCGGAGGACAACCGCAGGAAAGACACGCAATTATTGCCGTTAATATTCAAGGAGGCGGCGGTTTGGAAATTTGGCAATATTTAACACGCGAACCGAAACAAGCCGATTTTCAAATTCAAGCCGGAGATTTGGGTGTGTATGCAACTAAGATTAAAAGTTCTCAAATTGAAAAAGCATACGAGGATTTAACAGAAAAAAAAGTAAAACTTTTAAGCGGTTTGGAAAAAGATCCGAAAGGAAATAAACATTTCTTTTTTGAAGACCCCTACGGAAATGTTTTTCAGATGGTTGAAAGTAATATAATTTTTCACAAATCAAAAGCATTATCAGGGGGTGTTTTCGGAGCAATAATAGGTGTTACGGATATCGAAAAATCCATTCGTTTTTACTCCGATGTTTTGGGATATGATACCATTGAATATCACGAATCAGATGTTTTTGAAGATTTTTCCGGAATAAAAAGAGGTGATAAAAAATTTGACAGAGTTTTATTAAGTCACAGCAAACCAAGAGAAGGAGCTTTCAGTAATTTGCTCGGTTCGGGACAAATAGAATTAATTAAAGTTCATGATGAAGAACCTAAGAAAATCTATGAAGGACGTTTTTGGGGTGATCCGGGCTTTATTCAAATTTGTTTTGACGTTCGAAATATGAAAGCTTTTAAAGAACATTGCAGTAAAACCGGTTATCCGTTTACGGTTGACAGTAATCCTGAAATATATGAAACCGGCGGAAAAATATTTGATATGGGAGAAGCTTCGGGGCATTTTACTTATACGGAAGATCCGGACGGTACATTAATTGAATTTGTAGAAACACATAAAATACCGATTGTTAAAAAAATGGGTTTGGATTTAAATTTAATGAAACGAAAACCTGAAAAAGCATTGCCCGATTGGATGTTAAAAACCTTGGCTTGGAACAGAGTGAAATAAAAATATTTGTGATGATTAATAAACTGACAAAACATATTAAAAATAAATCACTAAAAGAACAACTTGAATTTCTTTCTGAGGAATTTAAGGGAAAAATTGCTTTTTCTACAAGTTTCGGACAAGAAGATCAAGTTTTAACAGATATTATTTTCAAAAATAATATACCGATTGAAGTTTTTACCCTTGATACCGGACGCATGTTTGAAGAAACATACAAAGTTTGGAATATCACAAATAAAAAATACGGTAAAAAAATAAAAGCATATTTCCCGGCAAAGGAAGACGTTGAAAAAATGCTTAACGAGAAAGGCATATACAGTTTTTATGATTCAATTGAAAACAGAAAAGAATGCTGCAATATTCGTAAAGTTTTTCCTTTGACAAGAGCATTGGGAGAGGTTGATTTATGGATTACCGGATTGCGTGCACAACAATCAGTAACACGTACGGATTTACATTTTTTTGAAAGTAATGATACTTTCGGAGTAATAAAATTTAACCCTTTAAAAGATTGGAGTTTTCAAGATGTTTTAAATTATTTGAAAGAAAAAAAAGTGCCTTATAATGAACTGCATGATAAAGGATTTTTAAGTATCGGATGTGCTCCGTGTACACGTGCGATTAAAGAAGGTGAAGACATCAGAGCGGGCCGTTGGTGGTGGGAAAGTAAAGATAAAAAAGAATGCGGTTTGCATGTTGAACAACCGGAAGATGTTAAAGTAAAAATAAGTAATTTGAAAATTTAATACAGAGACAGTTTGTAACTGTTTTGCTATAATAATAACAAACAAAAATATATGAATAATTATCATCTTAATCATTTAAGAGAATTAGAAGCAGAATCAATTTTTATTTTCAGAGAAGTTGCTGCTCAATTTGATAATCCGGTAATCCTGTTTTCAGGCGGAAAAGATTCCATCGTTATGTTTCATCTTGCCAGAAAAGCTTTTTATCCCGCAAAAGTTCCCATTCCTTTATTGCACATTGACACAGGCCATAATTTTGATGAAGCTATTAAATTTCGTGATGATTTGATTGAAAAATACGGTGTAAAATTATATGTCGGATCGGTACAAAGAACCATTGATGAAGGAAAAGTGCAAGAAGAAACCGGTTACAATGCCAGTCGTAATGTATTGCAAACCACTACATTACTGGATTCAATCGAAGAGTATAAATTTGATGCGGCCATGGGCGGCGGAAGACGCGATGAGGAAAAAGCCAGAGCAAAAGAACGTTTCTTTTCTCATCGCGACGAATTCGGACAATGGGATCCCAAAAATCAAAGACCTGAACTTTGGAATATTTTTAACGGTAAAAAACGAATGGGTGAACATTTCAGAGTATTCCCTTTGAGTAATTGGACCGAGTTGGACGTTTGGCAATATATTTATATGGAAGATATCGAGATTCCGAGTTTATATTTTACACATAGGAGAGAAGTTTTTGAACGAGACGGAGTATTATTGGCAACAGCCCCTTTTATGCAGTTGAAACCGAATGAAAAAGCAGAAATTCTGGACGTAAGATGTCGTACTATAGGAGATATTACAAATACCGGATTAACTCGATCAAAAGCGGATAATTTAAAAGATATTATAAATGAAATTGCAGCAGAAAGAACAACGGAAAGAGGTCAACGTTTTGATGACAAGCGTTCTGAAACAGCAATGGAAGACAGAAAAAAAGAAGGCTATTTTTAATTGGATATTTGAAAATTGAAATTTGGATATATTAAAATTTATTAATGTTAACTGTTGAAAAATTAGATATTTATAAATTATCTGAAAAATTATCAGATTTAATTTGGTATGATTTTGATACTTGGAATAAAAAAATACAAGTAACAATCGGATATTAAATTATTCGTTCAGCTGACAGTATAAGTGCAAATATTTCAGAAGGATACGGAAGATATACACCGAAAGACAGAACACGATTTTATCTCTATGCAAGAGGTTCATTTGAAGAAACTAAAACTTGGTTAAGGAAACTTATAAGACGAAAAATATTAATTGAAAAAAAGATTTTACAGTATGAAAAATTAATTAATTAGGACCTAAATTAAATGCGTTTATTAACAAAACACGAAGCTCTGAATAGATAATTGTAGTTTCAAGTTTCAAATTTCAACAAACAATTTCAGATTTCAAGTTTCAAAACACAAATTACAAAAAACATGAACGAAAAAAAAGATACAAACGGTTATCTTGATATGGAACTCTTACGTTTTACGACTGCAGGAAGCGTTGATGACGGAAAAAGTACGCTTATCGGAAGATTATTGTATGACAGTAAATCAATTTTTAAAGATCAAATTGAAGCCATCGAAAAAGCCGGTAAAAATCAAGGGAAAGAAAATATTGATTTGGCACTGCTTACTGACGGCTTACGTGCAGAAAGAGAGCAAGGAATTACAATTGACGTGGCATATCGTTATTTTGCAACTCCTAAAAGAAAGTTCATCATTGCCGATACTCCGGGACATATTCAATATACCAGAAATATGGTAACCGGTGCTTCGACGGCTAACATAGCAATTATTTTAATTGATGCCAGAAACGGTGTTATTGAACAAACTTTAAGACATTCATACATTGCTTCATTACTTCAAATACCTCATCTTGTCGTTTGTATAAACAAAATGGATTTGGTTGATTATGATGAGGCAATTTACGCAAAAATAAAGAAACAATTTATGTCATTTGCACCTAAATTAGATGTAAAAGATATTGAATTTATTCCTATCAGTGCTTTGAAAGGTGATAATGTTGTTGAGAAATCAAAAAAAATGGATTGGTATCACGGCGCTACTTTATTGTATTTACTTGAAAATATCTATATAAAAGGAGATTATAATCATGTCGATGCTCGATTTCCCGTTCAATATGTGATTCGTCCTCAATCTGATGAATTTCATGATTACAGAGGTTATGCCGGAAGAATTGACGGCGGTATTTTTAAGATCGGTGATAAAGTAAAAGTTTTTCCTTCCGGTTTGGAAAGTAAAATTAAATCAATTGATACTTTGAATGAAACTTTGGAAACCGCATTTGCGCCTCAATCAGTTTCAATAACAATTGAAGATGATATTGATATCAGCAGAGGAGACATGATTGTTAAAGTTGATAATCTCACACGTCAATCTCAGGATATTACGGCAATGATCAGTTGGTTTAATGAAAGACCCTTGCAATTAAGAGGTAAATATGCTTTAAGGCATACAACAAATGATGTGAAATGTATCATTCAAGAGGTGAAATTTAAAATGGATATCAATTCTTTGGAACGAAATTACGATGACAAAGAAGTGAAGATGAACGATATTGCAAGAATTCAATTAAAAACGGCAAAACCGGTGTACTATGACGCTTATAAAAAGAACAGATACACAGGAAGTTTTATCCTGATTGACGAAGTTACAAATGAAACCGTAGGAGCCGGGATGATTGTTGACAAAGCATAAAAAGCATAATTCGATATAAATAATTTAAAGTCGGTAAATAAGCAAAATTTACCGGCTTTTTGTGTTTAAAAGAATATTCAATCTTATGCAAATAGGATAGAATAAAACGAATTTTTTTTCTACTTTTGACTTTTATTCATAATTTCTGCTGATGTCTTTCGATGCAATTATAGTGATTCTTGTTTTGTTGTTTCTGATTGTTTCTTTGTACACGGAAATTGTCGGACCTACAATGACATTTATTATTGCAGTAATTGTATTGGGAATAACTCACGTTTTGAATCCTTCCGAAATTATTGACGGTTTTTCTAATGAACAGATTGCAATCATAATTATGCTGCTTCTACTCGGTGATATTTATCGAAGAACGTCTGTTTTGGATATCTTTTTTAATTCTGTATTTAGAGGAGCTAAAACATATAAAAGCTTTACTGCACGAATGATGCTTATTGTTGCTCCGATGTCTGCTTTTCTTAATAATACGCCTTTAGTTGCTTTAATGATGCCTTATGTGCATTTCGGAGCTCAAAAACATAAAGCATCGGTTTCAAAACTTATGATCCCGCTTTCTTTTGCTGCTATTCTTGGCGGTTGTACTACATTGATAGGGACATCTACTAATTTGATTGTTAACGGATTAGTTACCGATCAAAAAATTATTCCCAATCTTCCCGAATTAAGTATTTTTGATTTTACGGCAGTCGGATTACCGATGTTAGTAATCGGTATAATTTATCTTTTAACTTTCGGGCAGAAATTATTACCTGATCATAAAAGTGTCATTGATAAAATTCCTGAAATCTCAAGAGAATATATCGTTGAAGGACGCATAAAAGGAAACAGTCCCTTAATCGGGAAAACGATTTTCGAAGCCGGTTTAAGAAATTTAGAAGGTCTTTTTTTATTTGAAATTCTTAGAGAAAACTTACGAATTACGGCAGTACCTAACGATACCATTCTCTTGGAAGAAGATATCCTGTTATTTACCGGAAATACACAAGCCATTGCCGATTTTGTTAAATCACGTGAAGGTATCGAAATTCCTTCGGTTGGGATGTTTTCAAGGAAAAAAAATACCGAAGTTTTGGAAATTGTTATTTCTCATAATTCAACTTTAAACGGAAAAACACTGAAAGAAGTAAATTTTCGTGCAAAATTTGATGCTACGGCAATTGCAGTTCACAGAAACGGTGAAACACTTGCAGGAAAAATCGGTTCGGTTGAATTAAAACCCGGTGATGCTGTTTTATTACTTGCCGGAACCTATTTTGAAGACCGCTATAAAGATACATCTGATTTCTATTTGATTTCCAGAGTAAAGGAATTCAGACGTATAGGGTTTTGGAGAACAACTTTTTTGGTAGGCGGTACTATAGCCGTTATTTTATTATCGGCAATCGGATTAATTAAATTATTTAACGGTTTATTAGTATTACTTGCCGGTTTGGTTATTTTTAAAATTACGCGACCCAAGGATTTGGTAAAAAGTATTGATTACGATTTAATTTTAATCATTGCACTTTCTTTGGCTTTGGGAACCGCAATGATAAAAACAGGTGTTGCCGATATGTTTGCTCACGGCATTATTTCTGTATTCAAACCTTTCGGAGTAATCGGAATTTTAACCGGCATATATATAATTACGGCAATTTTAGCTGCATTTATAACGAATAAAGCAGCAGTAGCCGTTATTTTTCCGGTATCATTAACCCTTGCTTTAAGTTTAAAAGCCGATGTTATGCCGTTTATTTTGGTAGTCGCTTATGCTGCAGCCGCAAACTTTATGACCCCGATCGGTTATCAAACAAATTTGATGGTTTACGGTCCGGGCGGATATAAATTCCGAGATTTTTTAAAAGTCGGAACCCCTTTGACAATAATTTATATGTTGGTTACAATTACAATTCTTAAATTAATTTATTTTTAATATGGAAACAACTTTAATGGTGATATTTATCGGACTTTCATTGATTTTGTGGTTTTGGGCTTTAATTGATATTTCAAAATCACGTTTTAAAATGCCCTATGGAAATACTTTATGGCTTTTTATTATAATACTTTTTCCCGTTTTGGGAGTATTAATTTATTTTTTGGCTAAACGAAAAATTACGACAAAAGAAAAAAGAAAATTTAACCCGAAATTTAATCATTCTTAAAAACGTATTACAAGTCTTTTGTAAATTAGAAAAACAATAAAACAGATGTATAAAACAGCACTCGTAACAGGAGCAACTTCCGGTATCGGAAAAGCAACGGCTTTGATGTTGGCAAAACTTCATTATAAGCTAATTATTACCGGAAGACGTTTAAACAGATTACAAGAATTTGAAACAGAACTGAAAGGAAAATTCGATATTGATGTTCTGATTTTAAATTTTGATATTCGTAACAGAGAAGAAACAAAAAAGCAAATTGAAAATCTTCCCGAAAATTTCAAAAATATTGATGTTTTAATTAATAATGCCGGTTTGGCATCGGGTTTGGATTTAATTCATGAAGCGGATATTGATGATTGGGAAAAAATGATTGATACGAATGTCAAAGGGCTTTTGTATATTTCGCGTGCAATTATGCCGGGAATGGTTGAACGCAAATCCGGGCATATTGTTAATATTTCATCAATTGCCGGAAAAGAAACTTATCTGAAAGGCAATGTTTATTGTGCGACGAAACATGCCGTAGAATCCATTACAAAAGCGATGCGAATTGATATGTTACCATACGGAATTAAAGTAAGTTCGATTTCACCGGGTGCGGTTGATACGGAATTTTCTTTGGTTCGTCTCGGCGATAAAGA
>JANTGL010000063.1 GCA_024762915.1 Bacteroidales bacterium
TGAACTGAAAAAACCGATTAATTTATTTTCGCCTTATAAAACCGGAAATTCACTTCTGTACACATTAGCCGGTGTTTATAAAAATGAAATTGCTGCAGATGATTGCCTTATTCTGAATGAAAAAAATCAAATCCTCGAAGCTGTTTCATCGAACCTTTTTCTTGTAAAAAATAAAACTTTGATAACTCCGCCTGTCAGTGACGGATGCATTAACGGCATTATGCGGAATGAAATTATTACTTTGGCAAAATTACATGAAATACCTTGTATCGAGCAATCAATTTCAGAACCGGATTTGTTTCGGGCGGAAGAACTTTTTCTGTCTAATTCAATTTCGGGTATTCAATGGGTTGTAGCCTATAAAGATAAACGCTACTACAAACGGCTTTCGGAATTTTTTATTCATCAATTAAATGCCGTTACCGATTAATTTAAATTCGGATTTTCGGGAAAATATTGCCACACTTTATAGGGTTTATCCAGCTCTGAAACTGTTTTATCCCATATTTTTTTGTCGTTTTGCATAATTGTCTCAACATCAATATCAGAAACCAACCAATAATCTTTTTTAATTTCATTTAACAACTGCTCAGGACTCCAACCGGAATAACCCATAAAAAACCGAATTTTTGTTTCATCCAGCATTCCGGCTTCTGACATGGTTTGAATAACATTAAATTCGCCGCCCCAAAATAAATTATCCTTAATGTGTATGCTGCCCGGAATTTTTTCACCGTAGGTATGAATATAATAAATATGTTCACTTCCGACCGGACCGCCCAGTGATATGTTTATGTCAAAATTTCCGAATTCTGAAGAAAAGTCTGAAATTTTCCGATTAAACGGCTTATTCAATATAAATCCTACCGATCCTTCTTCATTATGTTCAGCCAATAAAATAATTGACCGGCTGAAAATACTGTCCGGTGCAAATGGCTCAGATACAAGCACCAAGCCCTGTTTTGGTTGTGTGTTGTTATGATTTATTTTAAATATGTCATACTTTTTATCCTTCATATTTTTCTTCTTCTTGTAAATATAATATCAAGAAAAATGCCGATTTTAATATTTATCATGCTAATATAAATTTAATTTATATTTTTGTAAGATAATCTATTATTAGGAAAAAACCAAATGAATCGCTTATCTTTTTTATCTGCTGTTATAATTCTTATTTTATTTAATTCTTCGTGTAATCGTCGTATCCGATATATTTATAAAGAAAATCAACAAATTGACAGTATTTATTCTTATCCCGTAAAATCGGAAAAGTATAAATTAAAACCCGATGATGTTTTACATATCAAAATTATTACGACAGAGCCGGATATAAACGCACTTTTTCAAATTGACGAACAAACGAATAATCTGAATCAAAATTTAAACGGCGGAAATTTCTATTTGTCCGGGTTTACGGTTAATGATACAGGATATGTTCAAATTCCGATTCTCGGAACAATGAAAGCTGCAGAAAAAACCGTTTCGGAATTTCGAAACGATGTTACAAGTAAAGCACACGAATACCTGAAAGATGCCATTGTTAATGTAAAATTTGTCAACTTTAAAATCTCTTTTCTCGGGGAAGTAAATAATAAAGGTTCGATATATATTTATCAAGATAATATTGACATTTTAGAAGCTGTTTCAAGGGCCGGAGGTGTAACCGATTATGCAAACATGAAAAACATTACCATCGTTCGCCAAAAGAATGATTCCAGAATTGTGTATAAACTTGACCTGACTAATCGAGAATTATTAACATCGGATAAGTTTTATTTATACCCTGACGATATTATCATTGTTGAACCGATTAATGCAAAAATTGCTAAAATAAATCTTAAAGATTATATCTTTTTCTTTTCAGCATTATCTTCTGCAATAAGTACAACGGTTCTGATATTAAACATCTTTGCTAAAACCCCCTAATCATTTAATTAAGAATATAAAACGAAAATCAAATGACGGAAGTCTATAATAATACTGAAGATACCGGAAATAAAGGTTTTGAAATTAAGAAATTCTTTTTTAAAGCAGTTTCCTATTGGTATTTATTTGTATTATCAATTATTATTTCATTTTTTGCTGCCCGTTGGATTAACAAACATGCTATCCCTACATACGGACTGCATGCAACGGTCATGTTAAAAAATGAAAGTAACGAAGAAGAAGTTGCCGGCGGGTTAACTCTTTTTGCAAAGCGTAAAAATATTGATACACAAGTAGGAATACTAAAATCATATTCTTTAAGTAAAAGTGCTGTTGAAGAGTTAAATATTGAAATTGCATATTTTCGTGATGAACGGTTTAAAACCAATTATGAGATTTATAACAAATCTCCGTTTGTCGTAAATCTTGATACAACATACCGTCAGTATAATAACATCCCGGTCTATGTTATTTTTAAATCAAAAAACAAAGTAAAAATTATTATCGAACCGTTTAATGTTGAAAAAATCATTAATATCGGGGAGCAGTTTAAATATAAAGATTTCAGTTTTAATATAACATATAGAGATTCTCTGTCATACAATCCGGAAATTATAGGAAACAAGTATTTTTTTATTAAAAATACGGTAAACAGTATTGTTCAGGATTATCTTTATCGTTTAGAAATTGAAGTCAGCCCGGAAAGAAGTTCTATTCTCTGGCTTTGGATGGTCGGAACGGTTCCGCAAAAAGATGCCGATTATCTGAATAAAGTCATAGAAATATACATCCGAAACGGTTTGAATGAAAAAAACCAAAAAGCAAAAAGTATTATTAAATTTATTGATAAGCAATTAGAAAGTGTGTCCGATTCCCTGAAGGTAACGGAAAATAACATGCAGGTTTTTAAACAAAAAAATCGTTCCGTCGATATCAGTAATGAAGGCCTGTTGCTTTTGACAAAATTAACGGAATTACAAAAATATGCAGAGACTCAAAAGAAAAAATTAAGCTATTATAAATACATTAAAACTCAATTAGATAACAATAAAGTCGTAAGTTCTTTAACGGCTCCGACAGTTATGGATATTAATGATCCGGTTCTTTTAAGTTATCTTGAAAAACTGTCGGAAGCCGTAACGCAAAGAGATGAACTGGATTTCAGCGTCAGAAGTGATATCCCTATTTCCGAAAAATTAGACTTGCAAATTCAAAACATTCAAAATCAAATTCGCATACATGCACAAAAAAATATTGAAGTTACGGAAACCGAAATTCAAACCGTAAACCGAAATATTGCTAAAGTTAATTCTGATATTAATCGATTACCGGTTTCCGAACGACAAATCATTAATATTCAAAGAAAATTTAATATTAATGATGAAATATACACCTTACTTTTAAGACGTCGTACCGAAGCTGCCATTACACAAGCATCAAATAAAGCGGACACAAAAATGCTGGACCCTGCAAGACCTGAAACGGCTGAAAAAAAGTCTCCCGATACCGGCGGAAATACGAAAAAAGGAATTCTTTTCGGTCTGTTAATTCCTATTCTTTTAATTATTGTTCTGGAATTTTTTAATAATAAAATTGAAGACAAATCAGATATTGAAAGCAGAACCAATATTCCGATATACGGCACGGTAGGACGGAATAAAACAAAAACAAGCCTGGTTGCATCAATACACCCAAAAGCTCCTATCACAGAAGCCTTTAGGGCGCTTCGAACCAACATACAATTTGTGCTGAAAGGGAAAGAAAAGAAAATTATTGTTGTAAGTTCTTCAGTCAGCGGAGAAGGAAAATCTTTTATTTCGATTAATCTTTCCTCCGTCATTGCTTTATCGGAAAAAAAGACACTCTTGGTCGGATTAGATTTAAGAAAATCGAAACTGCAAAATGAATTTACGTATAACAACGAAAACGGAATAAGCTCTTTTCTTGTAAATCAATGTGAGTTTGATGATGTTATACAGAAAAGTTCAATCAAACATCTGTCTTTGGCTCTTTCAGGGCCCATTCCTCCGAATCCCGCAGAATTAATAGAATCAGAAAGGATGAAAGAATTCTTTACAAAAGCAATGAAAAAATTTGATTATATTATTGTAGATACACCTCCTATTGCTGTTGTAACCGATGCTTTATTATTAAATGATATTGCTGATGCTTTTTTATATGTTGTGCGTCAATCTTATTCTTCTAAAAATGTGATCAAATTATTAGAAGATGCTAAAAAAGAAGGAAACTTGAAAAACATCGGAATCATCCTTAACGATGTTGAAATAAAAAAAGGTTACGGATACAGTCACGGTTACGGTTACGGTTACGGTTATGGTTACGGTCAGGGTTATTACGGCGAATTTGATGACCAAAAAGAATCTTTTAAAAATAAATTTTTGAAATCTCTTAAACTAAAAAAATCATGAAACAATTTGATCCGGCAACAGAGTTAAATAAATTAGAACAATTCGGTGAATTCGGCGGTGTAAATCCGTCAATAACCGATTCTGCAACCTATACTTTCCTCGGAGCTGAAGCAATGGTTGATACTTTTCACGGAGAAACCGAAGGTTGCTTCTTATATTCAAGACATTGGAATCCGAGTAATAAATATCTTTCAGATGCTTTGGCTGCAATGGAAGGAACAGAGTCTGCATGGGTAACGGCATCCGGAATGGCAGCCATCACTTCTGCTATTTTGCAAGTTTGCAACACCGGCGACCATATTGTTTCTTCGGTTACAACATATGGCGGAACCTTTGCTTTCTTAAAATATTATCTTCAAAAATTTAACATTGACGTAAGTTTTATTATTCCTACCGATTTGGATGCATTGAAAAAAGCAATTCGCCCGAATACAAAAGTCATTTATACCGAAACCGTTTCAAATCCTTTACTGCAAATTTCAGATATTCCGGCAATGTCGAAAATTGCAAAAGAACACGGAGCAAAATTAATTGTTGACAATACATTTTCTCCTATGCTGGTTTCACCCTATAAACTCGGAGCAGATATTGTTGTTTACAGTATGACTAAATTTATTAACGGGAAAAATGATTGTGTTGCAGGTGCCATATGCGGAAGTGAAGAGTATATTAATTCTTTGATTGATTTAAATACCGGAACAGCCATGCTTCTGGGTCCCGTTCTTGATCCGTTGCGCTCATCGAGTATTTTAAAAAATCTTTACACCTTGCATATTCGCATGAAACAACACAGCAAAAATGCCCAATTTTTAGCTGAAAAATTTACAAAAAATAAGACTAAAGTTATCTATCCCGGTTTAAGCGTTCATCCTCAACATGAGCTGATTACTTCTCTAATGAATAAGGAATACGGTTACGGAGGTATGATTGCCGTTGATTTGGAAACGAAAGAAAAAGCATATTCCTTTATGGAAAAAGCAGAAAAAATCGGTGTCGGGTACTTGGCTGTCAGCTTGGGTTATTTCAGAACATTATTCAGCAATTCGGGCAGCAGTACTTCTTCGGAAGTTCCGGAAGAGATTCAAAAAGAAATGGGGATGTCTCCCGGATTAGTCCGTTTTTCCGTAGGATTGGATAATGATATTGAAAATACCTGGGAGTTAATTAAAAAATGTTTGTAACAAACTAAAATATTGTTCGTTATAAATAATAGAAGATTGGCAAAGTTTCAGCTTCCTCAATTATTACTTTAAAATTATTACGATGAAAAATGTATCCCTTTTTTTATTTTTAATTTTTGCAGCTTCACTGTCTTTTGCACAAAAGGATTCCGTAAAGGTTAAAATTGACACCGTAAATGTAAAAAAAGAAAGAAAAAAAGTTGAATTCGGACCCGGAAAAACACATTATGCCTATGCCTTTTTTAATTTTATGTTTGCAACACCTCCGGAAGAAGGAACTGATGCCGATATTTATTACGGCAAATCACACTCAATTTCATACGGCGTTCGGTATCGTCTGAAACTTGCCCGATTTTTCGCTGTCGGTGCAGGTCTTAATTATTCATATTTTGCTTGGCATTTTAAACAAAATGACGCTAAAAAAATTCCGACTTCAATAACTTATGATAAAGAAAAACTAAAAATAAATGCCTTGGGAGCAGATATTTTTTTTCGATTCAATTTCGGAAAAAATAAAAAAAGCCCTGTCGGAAACTATATTGATCTCGGCGGATACGGAGAATGGAATTTCTCAACAAAAAGACAATTTACAAGCTACATAAACGACAAAGAAACAACAGGTTATTCCGACTATACGGGAATAAATACAGGATTAAATTATTTAAATACGATTAACTACGGAGCAGAATTCCGTGCAGGATACGGGAGAACAATCCTTTTTGTTAAATACCGATTATCGGATATGTTTACGCCGAGTTATAAAAATGACGTCAGTTCAACGGAGCTTCCTCGGTTAATGATTGGTTTTGAAATCGGTTTTCACAAATAAACAATGGTTTGTAAGTTTTGCGGCGAAGCGTTTGATGACATTCTGAACGATTGTCCTAATTGCGGAATTTCGATTAATGAAACCGAAATTTTAAAAGAATCGGTCTTTTTTTGTCCGGTTTGCGGAGCAGAAAATCCGCCGGGTGAACGAAAATGTCATTTTTGTTGCAGTTTATTTCCGAAAGAATGATTTTTTAAGTTAATAATCTTAGTTTGATGACTCAGAGTCATCGGATGAATTTGGCAATTAATTTTCAAAAATCATCCCGTATGGTCTTTTAATTTGTTCCGCAAGTTCATTAATTCCGATACTTCTGCTTTTTCTGAAAGATTCACGACCGCCGAAAAATGCAATTACCGTAGGAACCGAAAAGATTTTATTTTGCCCGGAAATTTCAGGATTTAAGACCGTATCGGCATAATACATTTTCATCTTCGGAAAATTATTTTCGAGTAGATCTGCAACTTTCGGTTTTAATACTTTACACACATTGCATTGTTCATGAGAAAAATAGACTAAAACAGCATCTTCGTTTTCTAAAACTTCCGTTAATTCTGTTAAATCTGTTATGTTTGAATATGCCATTTTTTTATTTTCAAAATTTCGACAAATATAAAACAAAATAAATTTATCACCGTTATGGTAAAATAAATTTCTCTTCCTCAATTTGAATTTTATCTTTACATCGCAAATGAAGTCTTTATTAATCTTATTCATATCATTTTTTACAATTACGTTTTCTAATGCTCAGAATATGAGCATAAAAGGTACGGTATCCGATGCAAAAACCGGAGAGGCAATAATTAATGCCATTGTAAATACTCCGGACGGAAAATTCGGAACCGTAACAAATACGTACGGTTTTTATTCCATTACCGTTCCTTCATCAACAACAAAGTTGAGATTTAACAGCATCGGTTACAAAGAAAAGAAAACAGAAATCAATGTTTCAAAAAACCAAACGATAAATATTGAATTAGAAGAAAACATTAACGAACTCGGAGAAGTTACCGTTACCGGACAAGGTATTGACAAAAACATTAAAGTTGCGGAAACCGGTGTCAACACAATAAGTCCGAAAGACACAAAAATAATTCCCGTTATATTCGGCGAACAGGATATTTTAAAAACCATACAACTTTTGCCCGGAATAAAACCTGCGGGTGAAGGGGGAAGCGGATTTTATGTCCGCGGCGGCGGTGCCGATGAAAACCTCATCTTACTTGATGAGGCTCCTGTTTATAATGCTTCGCATTTAATGGGTTTTTTCTCCGTTTTTAATTCGGATGCCGTGAAAAACGCCAAAATTTATAAAGGTACGGCTCCGGCTCAATACGGCGGTCGCTTGTCTTCCGTTTTGGATATTCAAATGAATGACGGAAACATGAAACAATTTTCGGCCTCCGGCGGTATCGGTTTAATTTCTTCTAAGCTAACACTTGAAACACCGATTGTTAAAGATAAATCTTCTTTAATTCTTTCGGGAAGAAGAACCTATGCCGATTTGTTTTTGGCTTTTGCTCCTAAAGAAGAACAGCGCAACAGCACCCTTTATTTTTATGATTTGAATTCCAAAGCCAATTGGAAAATTAATGATAACAATCGTATTTTCCTTTCCGGATATTTCGGAAGAGATGTTTTCGGTTTCAGCGATGTTATGAGTATGGACTGGGGCAATGTAACCGGAACGGCTCGATGGAATCACGTTTTTAACGAGAAACTGTTTTTAAACTCTTCCGTTATATACAGCAAATACGATTATCAAATCGGAATCGGGTTTTTTGCCGATTCCGGAAAAGTAAAATTAAATTCAGCAATCAGAGATTGGCATATAAAAGAAGATTTCCAATATTTCCCGAACAGCAAAAATCTTATTCGCTTCGGAATAAATTCTGTTTATCACACATTTACGCCCGGTGAAGTAGATGCAAGTGAAGTTGATTTTCTTAATGATATTAAAGTTGAAGATAAATATGCTTTTGAAAATGCAGCTTATGTTTCGCATGAAGTTAATATTTTTGATAATTTAAAGGCAATATACGGATTGCGCCTTTCCGCATTTTGCGTATTGGGACCCGGAACCGTTTATGAATTTAACAACCGGCAGGAACCGATTGATTCCGTAATATATTCTCAAAATGAAATTGTTAAAACCTACAAAAATTTTGAACCCCGATTTTCTTTAAATTATATTATCAACAAACAAAATTCGTTGAAAGCTGCATACACTAGAAATGCGCAATATGTCCATCTTCTGTCTAATTCAACCTCATCAACACCGGCAGATATTTGGTATCCGACAACCAAGCTTGTAAAACCCGGAAGTGCCGATTTATATTCCCTCGGTTATTACAGAAATATTAATGACAATATGTTTGAAACATCATTGGAGTTGTATTACAAAGATTTACATGATGTTATCGATTATCGGAACGGAGCAAATGTGATGGTTAACAAATATTTGGAAGCCGAAATGGTATACGGAACAGGATGGTCCTACGGTGCCGAAATGTATTTAAAGAAACAAACGGGAAAATTAACCGGATGGATAAGTTATACTTGGTCAAAAACCGAGCGTGTTTTTGAAGAAATAAATAACGGATTACCGTTTTCTGCAAAGCACGACCGAACACATGATTTTTCGATTACGGCTATTTACAATTTGAATAAGCGATTAAGTTTTGCGGCAACTTGGGTGTATTATACCGGTGATGCCGTAACTTTTCCTTCCGGAAGATATATTATTGACGGTCGGGTTGTGCAACTTTACACGGAACGCAACGGTTACCGCATGCCCGATTATCACAGAGCCGATGTCAGTATTACTTATTTCAATAAAAAGAAAAAGAATTGGAATTCGAGTTGGAACGTCTCGGTTTATAATGTTTATGCCAGAAAAAATGCGTATCAAATTACGTTCCGTCCGATAAATGAAAATTCTGCGCAATTTGAAGCGGTTCGACTGGCTTTATTTTCGATAATTCCATCGGTATCTTACAGTTTTACGTTTCGATAGCTTTTTTGAACATTCATCCGATGACTCGGTGAGATCTGATGAATACGGATAAGAAATACTTACTCTTTTGCCGCTTTCAATTCTCGTTTTTTCGTATATTTAGCCCACCAAGTGCTGAGTAATAATCCGGAAAAAATATGCCATATTCCCCACATTGCAGCAATAAAGGCAATACCGCCGTATCCGTCAGGAAAAATGTGTTTGTTAAAAATAAGGACCAAGGCAATCCCCGAATTTTGAATACCTGTTTCAATGGTAATGGTTTTTCTGTCCAAAATCGGTAAGAAAGAAACTCGAGCAATTGAATTTCCGATACCGAAAGCAATAGCATTATGAACTAGCACGATGGGAATTAACAATAAAAAGTAATTCATAAAATGTGTAAAATTTGCCATAACGGCTCCTGCAATAAAACCAAGAAAAGCAATAACGGAAATCCATTTGATCGGGTTAAATATTTTTTTCGTTAACTTCGGAAATTTTCTGGCAAACCATAAACCGGCAACTAAGGGTATTCCCATTAATATAATAATGGTTTGAAAAACATGTTCCCAAGGGATTTCAATCGGATTGGCCAAAGGTACGGTACTGATATATAACTCGCTCCAAAACACAAAGTTAAGAGGAGTCATTAAAATAGAAAGCAAATCGGAAAATGCCGTTAATGTAACTGATAAAGCCGTATTTCCTTTAGCCAAAGAGGTCATAAAATTTGAAACATTCCCGCCGGGGCAAGAAGCCACAAGCAGCATACCCAATGAAATAGATACCGGGAATTTTAATAAAATAACAAGCAAATAAGTAACTGCTGGAAGCAATAAAAATTGAGCAAGCAAACCGATAATTACGGATTTCGGATTTTTTGTGATTTGAACAAAATTCTCTCTTTTTATTCCCAGGGCCACACCGAACATAATAAAGGCAATAGTAATATTCATCACCATTAATCCGGCTTCGTTAAAATTTAATTTAATGGCATCTAAAGGGGCGAGCAGGGCATTATATTTATCAAACATAGCGGTGTTTTAATTTGCTAATATAAAAACTTTTTCTTTATCTGTTTAATATCTTTAAAATTAAATCGGGTTCAAAACCTCGAGAAGCAGCAAATCGAAGTAATTTTGTTTTAATTTTAAACGGTTCCGGATCTTTTATGCTTTTTTGTTTTTGATTTATCAAATAGTCCAATGTCTCTTTATATTTTTTTTCGGAGATTTGTTTTAATTCATTTATTATCAGACTTTCCGGGATTTGTTTTTGAAAAAGCATGGTTCTGATTTTAATCTTTCCCCATTTATTAAATTCAAACTTATCTCGAACATAATATTTTACAAAGCGTTCTTCATCTATAAATTTTTGATCTTCCAATTGGTGAATAATTTTATCGTGTTCTTCCGGATCGGCTTTCCAATCAAATAATTTTTTTCGAATATCCGATTTGCATTTTTCTGCTTTACTGCATAAATACATCGCTTTGTTTAGTGCTTTTTGATATGGAATGTATTTTTGTTGCATTTATAAATTCTTGAAAAACAAATGTTATCAATTAAAAAAGACAACTGATTTTAAAAAAGAGACAGCCGCAAGCTGTCTCT
>JANTGL010000064.1 GCA_024762915.1 Bacteroidales bacterium
TCCTGAATATGATTTCCAACATTTCATATAAATCCGGATGTTTCTTTTTCAGAAGTTCGGGACGTTCAAAAAAATATTCGCTGATAACGGCAAAAAATTCCGATTTATTCGTTGCTCCGTAAGGATTAATATCTGATTTACCTTCGTATATTTTATCAATTTCCTGTTTTACCAAATCAATCCAGGGTATGGCGTATTGTTTTGACAGCAACAGTTCCGGAACACCGTCAATAACCCCGTCCGACTTATCAATCAAGTGAACAAACTCGTGAATTGCCGTATTTTTCTTATCTGTTTCATTTCTGAAACCGTTACGTAAACTCTGTCTCGATAAAATCATTTTACCTTCCATATAGCCCGAACCGACCATTCCCAATACGGATTTACCTGATGATATATCAAAATTAGTATCAAAAGATGTCGGATATAAAAGCACTTCGTCCAAATTCAAATATTTCCATTCCGGAAATTCAAAAATCGGAATAACGGCGCTGGCGGCGATTAAAACTTTGTCAATTTCTTCAACTTCGGTTTTTATACCGGTAATTCGGCAGTTCAAGAGAAACTCTTGTATTTTATATTCAAAACGTTTTTTTTCTTCTTCGGAAAGATTGTTATAAAAAATAACATTTTCGCTTAAAATTATTCTCCAATCAGGCGGAAACTCATTTTTAGGAATTTTCCAAGCGTTTTTCTTTTTAATGTAGAGTATAACAATAATGAAAATTGCTATAAAAACGAATGCAATAATTTTTTGAAACATACCGAAATATAAATATGACAAAAATAGAATTATTTATTGAATGTTTGATTTCAGAAAGAATTATAATTTTAATTTGCTCAGATTAATACCTTCCGCTTAATTGCAAACTATAGAAACGTTGGGGCATTATGTTTCCCGGGCGATCCATATATTCGGTATTTCCTGCGTTTTTAATTGCAATTGAAAGTTTTAAGTTTTTTTTCATTCTGTATGCCAAAAATACATCAAGCAAAAAATAGGCTGTATTATTAGTCATCCAATAATCATAAAAACCCGGCAACAAACCTTCACGTGTTAACGGATTTAAAAAAACATTATCAATATTTAATACTTTTGATTTATAATATGTATTAACACCTGCTTCAAAATTCTTAAAATTAGTGCTCAGAAATAATTTTGCCGTGTGTTTTCTTCTGTATTTCAAATAAATAATCTCATTTGTATTGTTTGTTTCAATCGGATAAATATAAGTATATCCGCCGCCGAAATTAAAATGTAAGTTATTTAAATTTTTATGCAATAAAAACTCTGTTTCCCCGCCGTAAATCTTTGAATTTTCGATGTTTGAGGATTTAAAACCGAAATTCAATTCTTCGGTAATCGGATCCGGATAAATCCCGAAAACATATTCAATCATATCCGTATTTTCGGAATAAAAAAATGCAACATCTAATTTTCCTAATAATCTGTTTAATTTAATTCCTTGTTTTACACCAATTTCCGAGCTCCATCCGAATTCAGGTTTTATTTCACTGTTCGGGAATATTTTTACGGCTCCCAAACTCGTATAAGCAAATTTTTCAGCAACGGAAGGATATCTGTAGCCCTGTCCGAAGGAAGCTCTTAAAAAAGTGGCTCGTCCCAATTTATAGTTCACTCCCGACCTGAAAATCGGAACAATTTTGTCAGAAATACCGTCAAGCGCATTATATTCAATCCGTATTCCGGCACTAAACTTTAGTTTGGAAGATATTTTGTATTCCGATTGACTGTATGCAGAAATGTTATTTCCTGTATGATTGCCGTAGAATTCCGAAGTAATCTTACTGAAAATATCCGAAAAACCGAATATAACATTTAATTTTTCAAAGAATTTTCGATATAATTGATATTCTGCATAATCAGAAATTGGCAGACTGTTATTTGATGAATTATCGGGATATTGATTATCCGAAATTTGCAGTCGCATCCGGATATCGTGCTTTGTCAAGTCATTTTTTGTATATGAAATGAAAGGATCAACAGTAAAAAACACAGCTGTAAGTTCGGTAGCCGTAGCTTCATTTTGCTTCAGTGCACCCGTTTCCGCATTTTCCCATAATATAAAATCGGTTTTTTTGTTATATCCGCCCAAAAATCCTGTTCCGTATGATAATCCTTCGATTTTTTGACTGTGTTGCCTGATATTAACATTTAATCGGGCAAGTTTTTCGTCATTTAATTTTCTGTAACCGTTATCCGATAATAAATTACTGCCTATACTTATTTCCGTATTTTTTATTTTTTGAGAAAAAGAAAACGATGCATCACTATACATTCCCGGAAAATTTCGCCAAACCCAATCTTTATTTTTCGGTTTATCATATACTCCGGATAAAATTGTAAAATGTATTCGCGGAACGGTATCAACGCTTGCGCTTATAAAATTAATAACTCCGTTTAAAGCCGATGAACCGTACAAAACAGAAGATGCACCTTTTATAATCTCAATTTGAGCTAAATTCTCCGTCGGTAAAAATTGCCATCGAATATTTCCGGCATCAGCAGATAAAACAGGCAGACCATTAATCAATGCCAAAACTCTGCTTCCCGCACCGTAACTGAACCCGCTTCCGCCTCTTATTGATGCCTGTCCGTCGATAACTTCAATTCCTTGTGTCTGTTTTATTATTTCCTCGGCATTTACAATGTGATTTTTTGTAATTTCAAAGGGTTTTATAACATTCATTGAAACACTGAGTTCAGATACTCTTTTTTCTCTTTTATCGGCACTGACAACGACCTCATTAAGTTCGTTAATCTCCGGTTCCAAACCGACAGATATATTGTTATCAATTCCAGGATTAATCTTAAAAGATTTTGTTACGGTTTGGTATCCGAATAAAATAAATGTAAGTTGTATTTTCCCGGTATCGCAAGAGAATTTAAAAAATCCGTTTCGATCGGTTACAACATTGTAATTATTACCGTAAATCACACTGACTTCAGTTAAAGGATGCTTTGTTTGATTATCAAATACATTTCCTTTAACGGTAACAGATTGATTTTGGGCAAAAAGCGAAAAAAACACTAATTGAAACAGAACCAAAGCTATATAACGCATCAGGTTTCGTTATTTTGGAATAAAAGTCATTCTGACTGCAGAAAAAACCGATAAGGTTGAATCTTTCGGAAAAGACGTCGTTAATTTTAATGACTGTTCCGTAAGTTCTTCAATATTTGTCGTAACCGGAAATTGCAGAGAATCGGATGTTATAACGATTGACTTTTCATCATCGGAAAAATTCCAAGTTCCGTTGATATCACCGACATAGCCGGTTCCGTCATCATTAAATTTGGTATCACCTTTAAACATCTCCAGCATTCCTCCGGGTCCGCTTTCATCTGCCCCGTCTGCCAATAAACTGTCCGCTTTCCAAATATGATTTGTTAAAAGGTTAAGATTATCCGAATTCACTTTATCCTTTTTGCAAGAATTGACAAAAGCAGCTGTAACTATAACAATTAAAGAAAATAATATTACTTTTTTCATTTTATTTAAATTAAGTTTTATCAGATTATTCTATTTTCAAATATAATGAATTTTCCGGAAACCGGTAATTATTTTCTTAATTTTATTTTGTCAAATAGTAATTTTCAAATTTAAGTATGTTCTGTATTAATGATACTTTTATTATCAGCTGTTGCAAATTCGGGCTGAATATTAAAATGATGAATATCCTTATCGTGCAAAACGGATTTTATCTTTGACAAAGTAAGTTCAAATTCACTGATGGAAATGTCTTTTTCGGTATCGATATGAGCTTCAAACAGCAGTTCATGTTCGTCGAGTTGCCAAACGTGGATATGATGTGCATTTTTAACACCTTCTATTGCACTTATTTCAGCTGCAATTTCAGAAATATTTATCTTTTCGGGTGTAAAAGCCATAAAAATCTTAATACTGTCTTTAAAAATTCCCCATGACATATAAATTAAATATATTGCAATGGCTACTGATAATGCCGGGTCTATCCAATATACTTTAAAATACTTAACAGCAAAACCGCCGGCCAACACAGCGATTGAAGTTAACATATCAGTAAAAAGATGCAAATAAGCCGATTTCATATTCATACTTCCTTCGGCATCTTTTTTAATCAGCAAAACGCTTAAACCGTTTAATAAAATACTTAATCCGGCAAGCCAAATAACAATGTTTCCGTTTACTTTTTCGGGTGAAATCAAGTGTCGGGTTCCTTCAACCAATAGAGTAATTGCGATACCGATCAGCATGGACGAATTTATGAAAGCGGCAAAAATTTCAGCTCGTTTATAACCGAAGGTTTTGGTTTCGGTTTGTTCTTTTCCGGCTAATTTTCGAGCAGAATAACTGAAAATCAAAGAAAAAACATCGCTGAAATTATGAGCCGCATCTGATAGCAATGCCATACTGCCCGAAATAATACCGCCGATTATTTGTGCCGTTGTGATGAAAAGATTTAAAACTATCGTAATTCCGATATTTTTTGTTCTGTGTTCGTGATGATGATTATGCGCCATTAAGGAATATTTTTCGGAAAGATACTAAGTTTTATAAATAAATAAAAACAGACAGCCTTGCTGCCTGTTTTTATATTTTCTAATTCGTTCCTGCGCAATCGATACAAACTTTTTTATCGGCTTTTACGCGTCCGTATTCCATAACGGTCATTTCGCCGCATTCTTCACATACAAATCCGTTGAAAGTATGCACCGGTTCTTTCCAATTGTATTCAAAAACTTCAGAAACTTCCATAATTTTTTCCTCAGGTGCATTTATCACCATTTGGACCAAAGGTTCTACTATATCATCAGGTACTTTTGTAGGCGGAACGCCTTTTTCTCGATAATCAGTAAAAAATTTTGTTTTTTTGTTAGCAAGCATTACTTCTGCTTTCGGTGTTACACGTACGGCGCGGTTTGTTTTTTTATCTATGAGCGTAACACCCCATTTACCTTTATGTGTTTTTGTAATGTTTCCTTTTCCGAATGTACAACCGGTAATCGTTTGAATACCGTCGGCAAAACATGTTGCACAATGGTTGTCGCCGAGTTCCAATATAGCATGCAAAGAACTGTCGCCGGTGCGTTCAACACCTAATTTGTTTAGTGCTGCTGCACCTACTCTTAGGCCATTTGGCATTGCCGGACATTTGTGTCCGTGAAATTTTTGCCCGAATTCGAGCCAATCTTTTGGATTAATCATTTTTTTATATTTAGATGTTAGTATTTAGATGATAGTATTTAGTGGTTAGTATTTAGATGTTAGAAATTAGAAATTAGTTAATTTTGATTATCATTAAATCATTCATTATCAAATAAATATATCTAACAATCAATTAATCAGCTAATCTGCAAAATCAACAAATCAACAAATCAACCAATCAGCTAATCAACTAATCAACTAATCAACAAATCAACTAATCAGTTAATCAAAGCGTTCGTTTATAAATTGCTCCCGGCTTCAAAACAGCTGCAAAATCTTCATTTCCGCCGGCAATCCATTTCGAATTTTCATAACCTTTTGATAATAAATAACTATATGCCCAAGCAGAACGCGTTCCGGAAGAGCAAAAAGCACCAATAAGTTTGTCTTTCGGCAGTTCGGTATATCTGTAGGGTAATTCTTCTATGGGTATATGTACGACTTTGATATTGAACAAATCGAAATTAAATTTTAATGTTTGAACTTCTTCTTTTGAACGGACATCAAGAAAAATTGCGTTTTCGGATTGCAGAAATTTTTCTGCGGAAATTTTATGTTTTCCGCTTCCGCAGAATGCCAAATCCATCTTTTTTAAAGTTGCTTCCATGATTATTTATATTAGATTAATAACAATTTTCCAACTTAATTTTACAGCCATAATCAAAAGGATAACAGCTAATATTTTTTTTACCGCTTGCGGATTTATTTTTTTTTGCATAAACATTGTTCCGAGTGTTGCTCCGAAAAATCCGGCAACTGAAGCAATGATTATTAATTTCCAATCGACATTTCCCATTGACCAATAAGTCAGAAATCCCGAAAAGGATGAAAAAGGAACCACAAAAGCCGTAATAGCGGCAATTTTTTTCGGATTAAATCCGAGCATTAACATCAAAGGAGAAATAATTCCGCCGCCGCCGATACCCAGCAATCCCGACAACAAACCGGCAAAAGTTCCGATTCCGGATAACCATACATAAGGTGTATCGGTTCTGTAAGTATCTTTTTCTTTTTTCTTATGAAATAAAAACATAAAACCGGAAAACAGCAGAAATGCTATAAAAATGATTAAGATTATTCGATTGGGAAAAAACTTTGAAATGTATGCCCCTACGATCGCAAACAAAAATGAAAAAATAATAATCGGAATACCGACTTTAAAATCCAATCTTTTTTGTTTTATATTTGAAATACTTGCTCCGGTAAGACTGACAGTATTATAAAAAAGTCCGACGGGCTTTGCCACATTTACGGGTATTCCGAACGAAATCAATATCGGTATCAAAATAATTGCAGCTCCGACACCGCCGAGTGCAAAAATAAATGCTGCAACAAATGATATGCCTCCAATTAACCAATCCATTGTTTATTTTTTTAAATTTGTTTATCAAAATATTTTACTTTCATTTTTAAAGCCACATTCACCAATAAAATCAAAACCGGAACTTCAACCAAAGGTCCGATTACGGCTGCAAATGCTTCTCCCGATTTAATCCCGAAAACGGCAACCGCAACGGCAATAGCCAGCTCAAAGTTGTTGCTTGCGGCGGTAAACGATAAAGTCGTCGTTTTTTTATAATCCGTTCCCATTTTTTTACTGATGAAGAAGGACATGAAAAACATGACAACGAAATAAATTATCAAAGGAACAGCAATTCTTAATACATCAACCGGTAATTTCACAATATAATCACCTTTTAAAGAGAACATTACAAAAATTGTAAAAAGTAAGGCAATCAATGTCAAGGGACTGATTTTCGGAATAAATTTTCTTTGATACCACTGTTTATTTTTCAGTTTTAATAACGAATATCTTGTGATTATTCCTGCAAGAAAAGGAATTCCGAGATAAATCAAGACGCTTTTTGCAATTTCGCCGATTGTAATTTCAAAATCCGAACCCCGGAAACCGAATTTTACGGGTAAAATCGTAATAAAAACATAGGCATAAATTGAAAAAAACAGGACTTGAAAAATACTGTTAAACGCTACCAAACCGGCAGCATATTCCGTATCGCCTTTTGCTAAATCGTTCCAAACGATAACCATGGCGATGCAACGTGCCAGTCCTATTAAAATCAATCCGGTCATGTATTCGGGATAATCTTTCAGGAAAAGAATTGCCAAAAAGAACATCAAAACGGGACCGATTATCCAATTTTGAATTAAAGAAAGCAGCAAAACTTTTCTGTTTCTGAAAACATCTTTAAGTTCTTCGTATTTTACTTTTGCAAGCGGCGGATACATCATAATAATTAATCCGATAGCGATGGGAATGTTTGTTGTACCGCTGCTCATCGAATTCCAGAAATCGGCAATGCCTTTAAAATAATACCCGGAGGTAACCCCGATTGCCATAGCAAGAAATATCCAAATGGTTAAATATCTGTCAAGAAATTTCAGTCGTTTTTTCATCTTAGCTGATTAGTTGATTAGTTTTTTTTTATTTTTTTAAATTCCTTTTAGTCGTTCCGATTATGCTGTTTAACAATTTCTTGATGCTGATTAATAGATTTTGCAATGAACTTGTATCCGGATAATATTCGGAATATTCACATAACAGCAACCAATATTCAAGTTCATCGGCTTCTTTAGCCGAAATTTTCAGTTTATGAATAAAATCTGCTTTACTTTCGGCATTTTGAGCTTCACGGATATTAGCTCCGATTGATGTTCCTGCTCTGAGTATTTGCCGGGCAATTACATATTTACGTTTTTCTTCTAATATCTCAGAAAATTCTATTATTTTTAGTGCAAGTTCAAAACTTAAATCCACAATTTCATTTCCTGTTTTTTTCATTTTAATATTTTTACCTATAAATAAAAACCAATCATCCCATCAGCTAATCAACCAATCATCCCATCAGCTCATCATCTAATCAATTAATCAACTAATCATCACATCCTCATAAAATTTCCTGAAATCCCGCTCAATTTCATCTCGAATACGAATAAATTCAAACAAAATAAATTCTTCACTTCCTTCCGCTTCCGCAGGGTCGTCAAATCCGATATGCAAGCGATGCTTAACATCACCGGTAAACATCGGGCAAGTTTCTTTTGCTCCGCCGCAAACCGTTATGACGTAATCGAAACTTTCGTCAAGAAATTCATTTACCGATTTCGGTTTTCCGTCGGAAATATCAATACCGATTTCATTCATTACCTGAACGGCTTTCGGATGAACTTGTCCGCTCGGTTCGGTTCCTGCCGAAACAACTTGTAAATTATTGTCGAAAAATTTTAAAAACCCTTCTGCCATTTGACTGCGGCAACTGTTGCCGGTGCATAATATTAATATCTTCATTTGATAATAAATTAATTATTATGATTATTAATTCTGTTTAAAAAACACTTGTAATTGAACAGATGCTTCGTAATTGTGTATCGAGTTATTTATAATTTGAAAATCGTTATCAAAATACAGTTTTATTTTATGCTTGTTAATTTGATAGTTATAACCGATATGATAATAAGGTAAAACCGAAGTTTCGGAAATGAGGTCTGTGTAATCTTCATAAGCCAGAACAATTTGGTGCTTTTTCAAGTTTATTGCCGACATAATATAATATCCGTCGGAATGTCGGTTATTATTGAAAATTGCACTCAAATATTCTCCTTGAATTTCAAAAAACTTTGTTTTATACATTAAAAAGAAATTGTATCTGAAATCGTTTCCCGAATACAAGATTGTATCGGGCATAATTTTCGGATAAATCTGATTATCGGCTTTTCTGAACATCAAAGAATAACCCGTTTTTATTGCACCTTTGCCGATTTGTAAATTCAATTCGCTTTTATTCGTCAACATCACACCTTTATTATTAAGACGATATTCTTTTATGCCGTAGCCGTTAAAAATCCCGAAATGTGTTTGCAGAAGATTGTTTTTTGTTTTGATATTAGTCTGAATACCGATGTCTCGCACACCGAGTGTTCCGTTCGGAATTAAGCGGTCGATCGCTTTTGCTCTTTCCGTTACCGGAAGAAGGTAATCCGATTGAAATCGCTGTAAACTGTATTCCGGCACAAACTGCCCGATATCAAAAGACCAAATCCCGGTTTTATAGACGAGTTTTACGTCCTGCAAAAAGAAATTTTCATTCTTCAAACTCGACAAAGTTGTTTGAATTTTATACGACCAATGTTCCGAGAAATCGGGTGCGGATTTTACCCAAATTTTTAATCTTCGCAGAGAGAAATTATAATTATCGCTAAAATCGGTCGTAAAACGAAATTGCGAATAGGCATTCCAATCAATATTCTTTTTCTCGGCATCATTTTTTTGACCGAATATATTGCCGGAAATTAATAAAAGAAAAATTGTTGCGGTAAATACGTGTTTCATTCTAATTTTTAATAAAAATTTCAGAAAATATTTTTTTTGCAAGTTCGTAATTCTCATAATTTAGACAATATCGAATTTTTGGTGTTTCGATACTGCCTTGTATTAATCCGGCATTTTTCAATTCTTTCAGATGTTGAGACAAAGTGGATTTTGCAATGGGCAAATCTTCCGATAAGTCACCACTGTAACAATGTGATTGTGAAGATAAAAGCATAAAAATATGCAAACGTACGGGATGTCCCAGGGCTTTTGCAAATCGAGCAGCTGTTATTATTTTGTCGTTAAAAAATTGTTCCATATCAAATCTTTTTGTTCGTAGTTCGCAAAATTACGAACATTAGTTTTGCAAACAAATATTTTATAACATATCCGACAAAAGAAAAATATTTGTTTATTTTTGAATAAATATTTTCATCCGGTTATTTTTATAATTTAAAAGGTCAGATAGGAACACCTGCTTGATAGATTTACTTCTTTCGGATTTATACTTGCGAGCAATAATTATTTCTGTTTGTGTCTTTATTAAATCATAGGTGTTTCATGAATTTACAAAAAAAATACGACTACATTATCATCGGTTCCGGTTTCGGGGGCTCGGTTTCAGCTTTGCGATTATCGGAAAAAGGATATAAGGTTTTAGTTATTGAAAAAGGAAAACATTATAAAGATGAAGATTTTCCGAAAACAAATTGGAATTTAAAACGCTGGCTTTGGATGCCTGCTTTTCGTCTTTTCGGAATTCAAAAAGTAACATTTTTCAGACATATTTCCGCTATGAGCGGTGTAGGCGTAGGCGGCGGTTCATTGGTTTATGCCAACACTTTACCGAAACCGAAAAAACCGTTTTTTAATCATGGTTCGTGGGCAGAACTTGCAGATTGGGAAAAGGAACTTGCTCCGCATTACGAAACGGCTTGGGAAATGCTCGGGGCAACAGAAAACCCGTATTTGGGCGAAAGTGATATTGCATTTAAACAACTTGCAAAAGAAATCGGAGAAGAAGATAAATTCAGACCGGTAAAAGTTGCCGTCTATTTCGGTGAAAATGATGTTACGGTTGACGACCCGTATTTTAAGGGGAAAGGACCGACACGAACAGGATGTATTCAATGCGGTTCGTGCATGACAGGTTGCCGACACAATGCAAAAAACACCTTGGATAAGAACTATTTGCATCTGGCACAACAACTCGGTGCAGAAATAATTGCAGAACAGGAAGTTATTGATGTTATTCCGCTTGACGAAAAAAACGGAAAAACAGGTTATAAAGTTATTTTCAGGCAATCAACAAAATTATTTAAAAAACAACAAAGCATTGAAGCAAAGGGAATTGTATTTTCCGGCGGTGTGCTCGGAACCGT
>JANTGL010000065.1 GCA_024762915.1 Bacteroidales bacterium
GAATTTTCCGTTTTGTATGGCTTTTAATAAATTAACATTTGTAGCTGCAATAACGCGTACATTTGTTTTCATTACCTGTGAAGAACCGACTTTAATATATTCACCGGTTTCTAAAACTCTCAATAATCGAACTTGAGTAGATAAAGGTAATTCCCCGACTTCATCCAGAAAGATTGTTCCGTTATCAGCTTCCTCAAAATAACCTTTTCTGTTTTTTACGGCACCGGTAAAAGATCCTTTTTCATGCCCGAATAATTCCGAATCGATCGTTCCTTCAGGGATTGCTCCGCAATTTACGGCAATATATGCATTATGTTTACGAGAACTGAGTTGATGAATAATTTGAGGAAATATTTCCTTACCTGTTCCGCTTTCACCGAAAATTAAAACCGTTAAATCTGTCGGAGCAACTTGAACAGCTATATCAATTGCCCGATTTAAAACCGAAGAATTTCCGATAATTGAAAATCGTTGTTTAATTTGTTGTATTGTCATTTTATTATATATCTCATTTAAATAATTAGTCTGCAAATTTGTCAATTTTATCAAAAAAATACAAACTGTGTAAAAATATGCATTAATTTTGTAATATAAAAGATTGCGTTTTAAAAAATATGACATTTCGGCATAAAAAATTTTGAAGAATCTATGAATATTCTGGGAATTATACCTGCAAGATATGCTTCCACTCGTTTTCCGGGAAAGCCTTTAGTTGATATTAAAGGGAAAACGATGATACGTCGTGTTTTTGAAAATTGTAAAGATTCAATCAATGATGTTATCGTTGCAACAGACAACAACTTAATTGAAAAAGAAGTAAATCAGTTCGGAGGAAGCGTTATAATGACTTCCGAAAATCACAAAAGCGGAACAGATCGATGTGCCGAAGCACTTAATAAATATGAAAAAGCAAGCGGAAAAACGTTTGATATCGTTATTAATATTCAAGGTGACGAACCGTTTATTCATAAAGAACATTTAACAAAATTAATTTCTTGTTTTAATGATTCTGAAACTGAAATTGCAACATTAATCAGCAAAACAGAATCTAATGCAGATATTTTTAATCCGAACAAGCCGAAAGTTATTATTGATAATCGTCATTATGCAATATATTTCAGCCGATCACCTATTCCGTTTCTGAGAGGAATAAAAAAAGAAGATTGGCATTTACATCATACATTCTATCAACACCTCGGAATTTATGCATACAGAAGTGAAATTTTAAAAATAATTACAAAATTACCGGTTTCCGGTTTGGAAATTGCGGAGTCCTTAGAACAAAACCGTTGGTTAGAAAACGGGTTTAAAATAAAAACCGATATCACGCTTAAAAAAAATATGTCTGTTGATACACCTGAAGATTTAGAACAATTAATAAAAATATTTTTTTAATTTATGGAAACTTTTAAGAAAAAGCATCGTATAAAGAAATAAGACTGTCGTTATGAAAAAAATTATACCTTTTATATTTTCCTTATTTTTTATTCTTTCACTAAGCTACACTGCCTATTCTCAAGGTATGTCATATCATAAAACGAAACCTTCCGTTTTAATTATTCATACTGAAGTATTAATATATCCTAATCCCGTAACAAATAATAAATTTTTTGTAAAATCAGAACAATTGATTAAAAAGATTGAAGTTTTGAATGTTTTGGGACAAAATATTAAAACCGTTACCAATGAAACAAATGTACCTTATAATATTTTAGTAGAAATCGGGAATATTAAAAAAGGAATGTATATGGTTCAAGTAACATTAGACAGCGGAGAAAAGGTAATAAATAAAATTATTGTAAAATAAATAGTTTTTTCTTCTTTCTAAGAACCTATTATGCAACAGCTTACAAAACTTTTACTTTTTTTTCTAAAAAAAAACACACTTTTTTGAAACCTTTTTTGAAACTTCACGTATATACCAATATAAAAGTTTTAAACTTTTTTTGTTAGTAAATAATAAAAAGTAGTAATAACTTGAATAATTTTTTGGTGTTTTTATGGTTTTAAAACCCGGCAGTTCTTGTCGGGTTTTTTATTTTTGTGACAAAAAATATGTTTCCTCATCATCAAAATTCAAAAAAGAATATTTTTTTTTCAGATTCTTAATATTTTTAAGTGAAGATATTATAAATTTTCTGCTTTGTTCTGTTCCGGAATTAAAAAGTTTGTGATTTCTTGAAAACATTATTTTTTGAACCTTTTCGCTTATCTTATCTGTTTCATCAGAGAAAAACCCGTGTTTGAAAAAATCAAAAATATAAGTTGTTGCCTGTTCATTCGGATGAACTAAATCCGAATTATAAAAACGATAATCACGCAAATCATCATTTAAAATCTCAAAAGCAGGGAAATAATAGGTATTTTTATTGTTTTTGATTATTTTCTCAATTGTTGTCCTTAAAATTGCTTTACTTAAAAAATTTTCGACAAATCCGTCTTTTAAATGTCTTACGGGACTTACTGAAAAAATGATTTTTAATTTCTTGTTAACCAATCGTATTTTATTTATAAACTCATTAAATACAGATACGATTTCATTCTCATTTAATATTCGTTTTTCAAATTCAGACACCGGGACTTTATGACAATTAGCAACAATTTTATTTGTTTTAACATGAGAATAAACCCAAGCAGTTCCTAATGTAATGAAAAGAAAATCAGCATCTTTCAAAAACCGAAAAGAATCTGATATTGAAATATTTATCAAATCTAAAGTTTTTTTCTTAAGCGTTTGAGAAAATTTTCCGTGATGATAAAAGCTGTGCCAATATTCTTTATAAAAAAACAAATCCGTTTCTTTAAATTCTTTATTTTCAAGTATAAAATCAAGTGATTGAACGACAGAAACCGGATTGTAGATTATTCCGAAAGGGTTAATATTTACTTTGAATTTTAATTTTTTTAATTTATTTCCGATGTTTTCGGTAAAGCAAGAACCGATAAACATCATTTTAGACTGATAAGAAATATCAAAATCGAACGATTTTGCCTTCATTACTGTTCTGAACGTTTTTGAACCCATTTTAATATGTTTCTTCAAAGATAAAAAATATTAAACAAATTACTAAAAGAAACAAATTGACAGAATAACTTTTTAAAAATTTCTATCTTATCCTAGAATCATCCTTTCACAAAGAAACAATCAAAATAATGCCGATTGAAAGAAAGAATCCTATTTGAAAAATCAATAATAATATTGAGTTTTCTTTTTTCCTGTTTCATTTTATAAAAAAAATTTGTTCGTAAAAAAAAAACGTTGTAATTTAACATTTTAGAAAAAATATAACTTTTTTTGTTGAAAGAAGAATCACATATTTTAAATCTGAGATTTCAAAAATATATTGCCGATAATACGGCAAAAAGACTTAATACATTAATACCGGTAGCAATATTTTTGTTAATATTATTAATTCTTTCGGATATATTTTTAAGACACAGTATCGCTGCAGTATATTCACGTGCAGTTCCGTTGACTTTAGCAGTATTTTTATATTTATGTAATAAAATTCGCCCGAAAGCATCAATTAATAAAGTTGTTCTCTACAATATTTTTCTCGCAAGTATTCCGGCAATGATGTTTGCAAAATATCTGATCCATTTCGGAACCGATACAAACACAACGAACATTTTGAGTATTATTATTGCAATTTTTATTATCTCTCTAGAAGTCAGAGCAGGTTTAATCAGTTCATTGCTGATTTATCTTATTCCGCCGGTATTATTTTCAATCATCTTATTTTTGTTTTATTCTGTTCCTCACAAAGAGCTATTATCGTTATTTAATATTATAATAATTCTTATTGTCAGTTTTTTTGTAAACCAAGTTCAAAATAATTTCAGATTTAAAACATACGTTTCCAATTATTTACTCAATATTGAAAAGAAAAAACTTGAAGAGACGAATGAAAAATTAAATCATTATAAAACCAAACTTGAAGATATGGTCGAAAAAAAGACCTTAACTTTAAAATATGCTTTGGAAAAAGCTAAAGAAAGCGATGCCCTTAAAACGCAATTTTTACTGAATATATCACATGAATTAAGAACACCCATGAATGCTGTTATTGGTTTTAGTGATATTGTTTCCATGAAAAATCCGGAATTAAAAAAAGAATCTGATATTATTGAAAACAATCTGAATTTGTTACTGAAAACAATTGAAGATATTATTTTACTGTCACAGCTTCAATCCGGTCAAATCGGTCTTGAGATAAGCAAATTTTCGGTTAACGAATTTAACAAAACAATTCTTGAACGACTAAAAACTGATGTTAAAATTAGCAATAAACCTATTTCCGTTCAATTTACGAATCAAATAAAAGATGATTTAATTTTTTATTCTGACAGACAAAAATCTGAGATTATATTCAAGCAAATTGTTGATAATGCCGTAAAATATACAGAGTCGGGGACAATAACAGTATCTTGCAAAGAAAAATCCGAAAATGAGGTTCAATATTCTGTTTCTGATACCGGAATCGGTATTCCTTCAGACGAACTGCCTCATATCTTTGACACTTTTCGTAAAGCAGAGAAAAAGGATAAATTATTCGGCGGAACCGGTATCGGATTGTCAATTGCAAAACAACTGACAGAATTATTAAAAGGTAAAATTTCCGTTAAATCATTTCAAAATAAAGGAACAACAATTACAATAATCTTAAGAACATCCGTATCTTATTGACAATCTTCTGATAAAATAATAATATTTTTTTATATCAGAAATTAAATTCTATATTTCGGGTACTTATTTTAAACAATTTTTCTGATGTCAGTATATGATTATAAAATTCAAAATTTAACTGATTTTAATCGTTTACCGGAAGTAAATAAATTGGTACGAGAAGGATTTATAGAATCAGGTTTTATCTCCGGCGATTATAATCAACAAGTTGATTTGTACCCTCATTTAAATACAATAGAAGAAACAACAATTATCACGGCAGAAATGAACGGAAAAATAATCGGAACAAATTCAATGACTCTTGACAGTCCCGCCGGTTTGCATACCGACATTTTCTTTAAAAAAGAAACGGATTTTATACGAAATAATGAAAATACAATTTTGGGCAGTTCATGGCGAATAGCTACGGCACAAGAATACAGAAGAAATTTTCGATTATTTTTAGATCTTATCCAAAATAGTGTTTTTGCTGCAAAGCAAAAGCAAATTGAAACCTGCTTATACATTTTTGCTAAAAAACATGAAGAATTCTACAAAAAAATACTGGATGCTGAAACAATAACCGAAAAAAAGCTTACTATTGATCCAAAATTTAAAATTCTGTTTGTATTGATGCGAACCGACACCGAAAATACTCAAAAACATTTATCAAAAATATTTTCAAAAAGAACATTTAAATAAAATGCCGAAGATTCTATACGAAGATAATCACATTATAATCGTAAATAAAAAATGCGGAGATATTGTCCAAGCTGACAAAACCGGCGACAAAACTTTAGCTGATGATGTAAAACAATACATAAAACAAAAATACAATAAACCCGGAGACGTTTTTCTCGGTATTACACACCGACTTGACAGACCTACAAGCGGAATTGTTATTTTTGCCCGAACAAGCAAAGCACTTTCTCGACTTAATAAAGTGTTTTCAGAGCAAGAAATTCAAAAAACATATCTTGCCGTTGTTAATTACAAACCTCCGAAAATAAAAGATACAATTACCCATTATTTAGTAAGAAATCGAAAACAAAATAAATCTTATGCAAACTATAAAGAAGTTAAAAATTCAAAAAAGGCAAGTTTAACTTACGAACTTTTCGGAAATTCTGACAAATTTTATTTACTCAAAATTCAATTACACACCGGCAGGCATCATCAAATTCGTGCTCAACTTGCAAAACTCGGATGCTTTATAAAAGGGGATTTAAAATATGGTTTCCCGCGTTCCAATCCTGACGGAGGCATTCATTTGCATGCTTATGAAGTTGACTTTATCCATCCGGTAAAAAAAGAGCCGATTAAAATTATTGCAAAACCGCCTGATGATGTTCTTTGGAATTATTTTAATAAGATTATTGAGAAATAGAAAAGTCGGAATAAAATATCCCGACTTTAATAAACTGATTTTTCTATTTGTTAATATTCCAAACCGTAATAATCCATTACTTGGTAATAATTATTGACATCGACGCCTGCTCGATCTAAATTGTATAATATTTCTTGTTGAGGATTTGCTGATTTACTCGTTGATGCAGGAATTAAAACATATCTGAATTTTGCACCGGCATTGGGTGTATAATTGTGATCTGCCTGAAACCACCATTCTATTTTCCCCGGTTGCATATCAAAATTAATACTTACCGTACCTCCGTCTTGAAACGTATAGGGCAAAGCAAAAACAAATTGTCCCAAACCTGTCCAATCCGTATAAGACAAAACAACACCCGTATTCATAAAATCAGTTGTTACGGCAGCTTCGGTATAATCATACTGTCCGTAGGTTGAATTAGTTGCTGACCATGTCGGTGTAATCCAAGCAGATGCCGTAACATTGGCATTACCGTCTTGTCCGTCTGTTCCGTCTGTTCCGTCAATACCGTCTGTTCCGTCGGCACCGGCAGGTCCTGCGGGACCGATTTCACCATTACAAGATACAAAAGCTGTAATAACAGCTAATAAAATGACATACATTAATTTTGAAATTGTTGTTTTCATGTTACTTTTTTTAGTTAATTAATAAATTATTTGTTATGTATTATGTGTACCGCTTGTAAACGGTTATGAACACCTAATTTTTTGTAAATATTTTTCAAATGAAATTTTACGGTATTTTCGGAAATATCACATCTTTCGGAAATAGATTTATTAGACAATCCCTGTTCTAACAACAAGCTTATTTTAAGTTCTGTTTTCGAAAGTTTATTTTTCAGTTCCGCAGTCATTTTAAAAATACTTTCTGCAAATATCTGAACAGTAATTGATTTATTTCCCACCCGATTGGGTAGTTTTTATAAAAAATGAAGAAAATTTGACTAAAAAAAAGCTACTGTCGGTATTTTAACAGAAATTTATAATAAAATGTATTAATGTTTATATTTAAGCTGAAACTTGAAATTCGAAATTTGATATTACAGCGAGAAAGGACAAAAAGGCGGCTTTACAAACGAAAACCATATCCATCTCACTGCTTATCAGTTAAATAACCAATATATTCAATTTTCTTTTATCAAGTTATTAATTCTTAAAACTTAAAATTTAAGTTTCTAATTTTAATATAATAATAATTGCAAGACTTAAATTTAATAATTAAGGGGTATATTCATTCCGGGACCAAAACAGGTAAACCAACAATTAACCGGCAATTTTATTTCGAGCTTCCACTCTGTTTTTTACATCCAATTTTAAATAAATATTTTTGATATGAAATTTTACGGTATTTTCGGAAACAAAAATTTTCTCGGCAATTTCTGCATTTGATTTACCCTCACCAATTAAAACCAAAACATCCGTTTCACGATCGGTAAGTTGGTGTTTTTTTGAAAATTCTTTTAGGTTTATTTCATTCCTTTTTGTTTGTTGCAGGTTTAAATCTTTTATTCTGAGAAGATATTTTTGTATTTCAATCTCCATGTTATTAAGCTTATACTCCGCTTTTTGCTTAAAAAAATAAGCAATCCCCATAATTACGATAAGAACTAACAAAAGTGAAATTATTAATAAATTTCGCACTTTAAGTTTTTGTTTTTTTGTATTATTTTCTTCATTCAGAAGTTTAATCTCGTGTTGTTTCTTTTCCGTTTGATAGTGTATTTCAATATCGGCAATTTTTTCTTTTAATTCGATATCTGCCAAACTGTCTTTTAATTCATAATAATTTTCGCAATATTTCAAAGCCGATTTATTATTTCCGATAATTTTATTTATTTGAAAATATTGATAATAAATATCGGGTAAGTTCTCAAATAACTTATATTCATGGCATAAATTCTCAGCTTTTGTCAATTGAATTAAAGCTTTATCATAATTCTTCTGTTTATATTTAATTTCTGATAATGTTATTAATGAAGAAATTACACCACTCACATCATTAACTTCAGTCTCAAGATGAATTGACAAATCTGCATTTTTTTCAGCTTCACTAAATTTCTTTTCACTTAATGCAATTTTTGCAAGATTTATATAGGCAGCTGCCATCCCTCTTTTATACCCGACATTTTTACTTATTTCCAATGTTTTAATATAATTTTTTCGTGCCTCATCCGACTTTAAATTTGAGAAATATAATTCGCCCATTGTATTATAAAAACTTGCTTTCGTATCCGAATTCTTAACTTTATCAATATATTCCGAAGCATTTTTGCAATATTCAAAAGCTTTTTCCGAATTATTTATTGTATTGTAGTACTGAGCAATATGTAGATTTAAACCGACAATACTATTTATATAATTAATTTTCTCACTGTATTTCAATGCTTTAACCGTGCTCTTAATTGCTTTCTCTAAATTACCTCCATATTCGTAACAGATACCTTCATTTTGATATAATTCAATAAATTCGGCAGTATCTTTTGTAATTTCAGTTAACTTAAGTCCCATTTGGTAATAATAATGTGCCGAATCCAAATCCCCTGTAATTGTATATGCAATTCCTAAATTATTTGCAGAAATTGCTGCCATTTTTTTATCATCAATGTCGGTATTAATTTTTAAAGCTTTTTTATGATATTGTTTTACCGATATATAATTTTCATCATAATCATAGGTGTAAGCAATGTATTGAAGAGTTTTTGCCGTCTTTGATTTGTTACCTGCTTGTTTATATATATCTAAGGATTTTAGAAATAATGCTCTTGCTTTGTTTTGGTTTAAGGAATCATCCGAATACGTTTTACCGAGAGAAAATAAGGAATCTGCTTTTCTTTCGGAAATAATTAGCTTTGAATTGTTGTTTTTTTCTGTTGAATTTTGATTGCAATGAACAAGAAGAAATATTAAAAAAGCAATACATAAGAATTGAAGACTTTTTTTCATAAAAGATTAAACCTTAATGTAATTTCGTAAATTTAGAAAAATAAATCTTAAATAAAAGCTTTTTTAAAAAAATAATAAAGTCGGAAATATATCCCGACTTTATTAAATATAGTGATTTTAATTGATTTAAATTTAATCCTTAATACAACGAACAGAATAACCGTTACTTTTATTATAATAATCACGGGTCACACCGCTGATAGAAGAATATAAACTACGAAACCAAGCTTGAGTATCCGAATTTTCGGTTGAAGTCCACCAATAACCTTCAATTCCGGCAGCCAAAAATCCGCCGTTAAACCTTCGTAAACCACCGGGAAGAGCCGTAAAAACACTGCTGTTATCCGCACCTGTATTAGGGCTGTTCCAATGAATCGTTCCTGCTTCTTTCAATTTTCCTCCTGCTTCATCACCCAAATAAGTAATCAATTCTGTCCATTCGGCATCACTTGGTATATGCCAACCTGCCGGAGAAATTCCTTGCACACCGCTCGGATTTGCATCGCTGCTTACAGCATTATCGCCCATTGCAGCTGCCCATGTATATAAAACACCATAATCACTTCCGGAATCATTATTATAATAACAATAGGCATCATCCGTATTATTATCAGCTAAATTTGCCCAAGCAATCTCGTCAGTTACAAGAGGTATTTCTCTACCGTCAGGATAGTGTGTTACTTTTAAATTTTCAGTCATCCACACTTGATTACCGATTTGAACGGTTTGATAAATATTCCCGTCATAATCGGTTACTGTTTCGGGTGTTGTTTTCGATTCATCTTTTTTGCACTGATTAAATACAAGGATATTAATTAGAATAAACAATATTAATAATTTTAAATTTTTCATATCATATAATTTTTAAGTTAGTAAAGAGTTATGTTTTCTTTTTTTTTATAAGACTAATAGTCCAATCCGAAATAATCCATTACCTGATAATAATTTTTAATATCAATTCCGGCTCTGTCTAAATTGTATAAAATTTCTTGTTGCGAATTTCCGGATTTACTTACTGAAGTTGACGGGATTATAACATATCTGAATTTTAATGTTTCAGGGGGCGTATAAGAAGTTAAAGAGATAAACCACCAACGAATATGTCCGACAGAACTCGTAACATTATAGTTTATATTATATCCGGAATATACATAGGTAAGAGGCAATGAATGAACTTGTGATAAATCTCCGTACCAATCAACATAGGAAAGTACAACACCATTATTCAATATATCAGCAGTAATTTCATTATCGTCATAAATAAATTCGGCGATTGTTGTATCTGACGCAGACCATTCAGGTGTAATCCATGAAGATGCAATTACATTTGCATTTCCGTCAACTCCGTCTTTTCCGTCTGCACCGGCAGGCCCGGCAGGACCGATTTCACCTTTACAAGATACAAAAGCCGCAATAAGAGCTAATAAAACTGAGTAAATTAATTTTTTTGTTTTCATGATATTTTATTTTTAGTTAATAAATCATTACAAATCAACAGAAAATAAAACATTAATTTATCACCCGAAAGTGTGATTTTTTAATATTACGTAAAACTTTCACAGTTACCATTTTAAAAAACAACTTTATAATTACAATCAGAAACAGAAATAAGCTATTCCGTTCGGATTTTTACTCGCATTATTTATATTATGAAAAAGAAAATGTTGTGATTTTGTATTATTATCAATAATTGAAGGAAGGAATGTTCGGTCTTTGAAATCCGAACGATTTGAAAAGACATTTCTATTTCTTATATAAACAGAAACCGGCGGGAAAGAATATTTTAATGATTTATTTCCGGACAAATAAATATTTGATAATTCATTATTGAAAATTTTTATATCCTTTTGAAAAACTTCAACTCTATAAGCTTGTTTTCCGTTAATTGTGTTTTTTTTATAAAGCTTTGTTTCAGCATG